>RFGN01000329.1 GCA_003696645.1 Gammaproteobacteria bacterium
ATTTACAATCACTCTGATTCAAGAAAAATAATGACATATATAAATTAATGGGTGCCAACAGATCAAAAATTTTCAATAACTATTGAAATTTACAATGAAATATTGTAGATGTATCTCATGCTTGGTGCGGCATGTGATCGCGCGACCAACCAACCCACCTCACACACTTATCTAGGAGGCGAAGAATGTCTACGAACAGGCACTTGTTTGGACCCTCAAGATTCATATCCATCACGATCTGCGGTGCGTTGCCAACTACAGCTATGGGGGTAAGTGCTCGCTGACAACCGGCCAAACAACCACTTTTTTCGGAAGACCTACCATGAAGTGCCCATATGTTGACCAATACGCTTTTGCTCTGATCCTCGCCTGTCTAGTCGTGCCGGTGGGGCAGACGTGGGGGGCCACTTTCAATGTCTTTGATGCGGACGACATCGAAACCGCCATGCAGACCGCTCAGCCCGGAGACACGTTGCTCATGGCAGACGGGGTCTGGACAGACCAGGTGATCCGTTTCGCTGGCATCGGTGCCCCCGGAAACCCCATCACACTCAAACCTCAGACGCCCGGCGGCGTGGTGCTCAACGGGCTGTCCATGCTCTTGATTTCAGGCGACTATCTCGTCGTCGACGGGCTGCATTTCAAGGGCGGCACCATTGAAAACTCAGACCACGTCGTCCAGTTCCGCGGCCCTCTCGGCGAGGCCACAAATTCTCGGTTCACTAACTCGGTCATCGAGTCCTACAACCCCACAGACCTCAATGACAAGTATCACTATGTCTCGCTCTATGGACAGAACAACCGAGTCGATCACAACACCTTCATAGATAAACAGAACATCGGCCCCATGGTCGTCGCCTGGCTCGATGAGTCTCCAGCCATGAATCCCGCTAACCACCGCATCGATGCCAACCATTTTGGAGATGTCCCCATAGGGTGGGACAACGGCTTCGAAGCGATTCGACTGGGTGACAGCGAAACCAGCAATGTAAACGCCAATATTGTCGTCGAAAACAACCTCTTCGAGCGGGTCGACGGTGAGATCGAGATCATCTCCAACAAATCTAATGACAACACTTTTCGTTACAACACCTTTAGAGAGTCCAAGGGCACACTTACCCTACGCCATGGCAACCGCGCCACCGTTGAAGGCAACTTC
>RFGN01000330.1 GCA_003696645.1 Gammaproteobacteria bacterium
TCGATCAGTTCGATCTGAATGCACTCCAGCTCTCGCTCGCTCTTTGCATTGGCCATGCGCTTGTACAGCACCAGACGAACATGCGGATCCTCGATATAATCTTCCGGCAGAAGGGCAGGGAGATGTGCCTTGATTTCTGCACCCTTGATTTCATCATTGAATGACTCTTGCAGATCCTCTCGTTGCATGGAGGCTACAGCACGTTCAAGAAGCTGTGAATACATGGAAAAACCGATCGCCTGGATCTGACCACTCTGATCCTCTCCAAGAAGTTCGCCAGCACCTCGTATCTCCAGATCATGGGTGGCCAGAATGAAACCGGCGCCGAGATCATGGATGCTGGATATCGCCTCCAGACGTTTTTCGGCATCTTTTGTCATCATGCTGACGGGAGGTCTCAGCAGGAAGGCATAGGCCTGATGATGGGAACGACCGACACGACCACGTATCTGGTAGAGTTGCGAGAGCCCCAGTTTGTCGGCACGGTTGATGATCATGGTGTTGGCGTTGGGGTTGTCGATACCACTTTCAATAATGGTAGTACACACAAGAATATTGAAATGATGGTGGTAAAAATCCTGCATGATGCGTTCCAGCTGATGTTCGCGCATCTGTCCGTGAGCATAATGGATACGGGCCTCCGGTAACAGGTCTTGCAATTGCTCTGCAATTCTGGGGAGTGTCTTGACCTCGTTATGCAGAAAATAGACCTGTCCGCCACGATGGAGTTCTCGCAGGCAGGCATCACGGATCAGTTCATCATCCCATTCTGAAACGACTGTCTGGATGGCATGGCGTCTGGCCGGTGGCGTTGCGATCAGGGACAGGTCACGAATCCCGGACAGGCTCATGTTCAATGTTCTGGGAATAGGGGTCGCAGTCAGGGACAAGACATCGACCTCATGACGCAGTGTCTTGAGATAATCCTTCTGGCGTACCCCAAAGCGATGCTCCTCATCCAGGATAAACAATCCAAGATCGTGAAACCTGACCGACTTTTGCAGAAGCTTGTGCGTACCAATAACGATATCCACCTCGCCATTGGCCAGTGCCTCCAGTTTGGCCTCCGTTTCCTTTTTGCTTCCAAACCGGGACAGCAGTTCAATACGGATCGGCCAGTCGGCGAAACGATCCCTGAAATTCTGCTCATGCTGTTGCGCCAGCAGGGTAGTGGGTACCAGTACTGCAACCTGTTTGCCATGACTGGCAGCCAGAAACGCGGCCCGCATCGCCACTTCTGTCTTGCCAAAACCGACATCCCCACAGACCAGGCGGTCCATGGGTTTATCCGAGCACATGTCCTTGATGATATCCGAAATGGTTCTGAGCTGGTCAGGGGTTTCTTCAAAGGGGAATGCTGCGCAGAAATCGGCGTAATCACGGCCCGGTTCGGGAAAGGCATAGCCCTTTTTCATCTCGCGGCGGGCATAGATCTCCAGCAGTTCGCTGGCGACATCCCGGATACGGGCCTGGGCCCGTTTACGTGCTCTCGTCCACTCCTCACCTCCAAGCTTGTGCAAGGGGGCATGTTCGGTGTCGGCACCGGAATAGCGATGGATTCGATGAAGATCCGAAACCGGCACATATAACCGGTCGCCTTTTGCGTATTCAATGATCAGAAATTCTGGCGATGCGTTCTGTACAGAGATCCTTTCAAGTCCTCGATATCGTCCTACACCGTGGTCTTCATGGACAACCGGGGCTCCGGTTTCAAGTTCTGTGAGATTGGTCAGAATGGTTTCCGGGTCGAGGGTGCGAACAGGTGCCTCATCGGTTTGAACCGGAACAGCCTCCCCCAGTATGTCGAATTCGGTGACCAGGGAAAATCCGGTTTCCGGCACAACCAGGCCACCACTCAGCGGGGCGGCCAACAGATAATGTCCCGCCTTTGCAATTTCAAATTGATTCCAGTTTTCGATGCTCCGAAGATGCATACCATGGCGCTGCAAAAGGTCTTCAAGATGCTGAAGACGCCCGGTGCTTCGGGCTGTGAACAGGATATTTCCCGGATGCGTGGCGAGAAAGTCCTTCAATGTCGAGGCGGGATCCTTGCGACGATGGGCAAGGGCCACGGGTGGCAATGGGCAGACCGGAAGGTTCCAGTACCCCTTGCGTGTTGCATCAACCGGTTCCTCAAGCAGGACCATCATCGGATAGTGCTTGAGCGCAGCAAACAGCTCATTCTTGGCCAGATTGAGGTGTTCGGGGGGCAGTAGTGGACGCCCTGATTGGTGAGACAGCGAATCAAAACGCTCCGACACATAGTCTAGTGCCCGGTCAACGGCCTGTTCGGTATGTCCAATTCGGATGAGGCGACTGTTTGCAGGAAGATAGTCGAAAAGGGTGGCGGTTCGGTCGAAAAACAGGGGAAGGTAATATTCAATCCCGGCAGCAGGAAGTCCTCTTTCAACCTGTTTCAGTATCCCTGCGCTGGCGCGATTCGGAAAGATGGAAAGGAAATTTTTCCTGAACTGATCAATCCCTGCACTGGTCAGTGGAAATTCACGTGCAGGGAGCAGGGTGATCTGTTCCGTAACCCGGATCGAGGTCTGGGTCTCCGGGTCAAAGTATCGCAGAGAATCAATCTCATCATCGAACAGATCAATTCGAATCGGGAAATCCGCATTGGGCGGATACAGGTCAACCAGACTGCCTCGAACCGAAAATTCCCCAGGACGCATGACCTGCTTCACACATAGATAGCCGGCCTCAAGCAATCGTGAGCGAGTCCTTTCCAGGTCGAAGGTCTGTCCCTTTCGATAGTCGAAGCAATGCGCATCGAGAAAATGAACAGGGGGCAAACGTTGTAGCAGACTGGATACAGGCAGCACCAGAAGCCCCTGTTCCAGCGTTGGCAGCCGGTAGAGGGTGGTCAGACGCTCGGCGATGATCTCCTGATGCGGAGAAAATTGATCGTAGGGCAGGGTTTCCCAGTCTGGAAAGGTATGAATCGATAACGTTGGCTGGAAAAA
>RFGN01000331.1 GCA_003696645.1 Gammaproteobacteria bacterium
AAATCATACAATGTAGTAAATGGAAAGATCCAGATCCTAGACAACTTTTCTCTCGAATTACAATCAGGATCAGTCACCGCACTCTGGGGGGCATCTGGATCTGGAAAGACAACAATCCTCAATATCCTGGGATCCTTTGATACACCTGATGAAGGAGAGGTGACTCTTGGGGACTGCAGCATCCCGTCACTGAGAGGAAAGAAATTAGCAGAATTCAGACGGAATGATATCGCAGTAATTTGGCAGGAAAATAATCTCATCACCGAACTCACCGCCCTGGAGAATATCATGATTGGACTGCAGAAACACGCGGATTCCAAGACCTATGAACTCCTGGAGACGTACGCACAAAGACTGGGTGTGTCGGACCTCCTGAATAAATTCCCAGGGCAGCTGTCAGGCGGCGAAAGACAGAGAATTAGCATTTTGAGGGCAGTGATTAAAAGACCAAAAATGATCCTGGCAGATGAACCGACCGCAAACCTGGATTGGAAAAACGCACTAGAAGTGTTCAATATCTTTCTTGAACTTGTCAAGGAACTGAAGTGTATCCTTCTTGTTGCCACCCATGACGAGAGAATCGCCAAGATGTGTGACAGGACAATCAATTTGCAAGCCATGGCATGATGGTGAGTAAAGTTTTGGTGCACGCAAACGTTTTACTACACAGGGAGTAGTTCCTAGTATGGTCTCGAGGACTCTTGTGCTGTACCTTTTCTCGGTCGTCAGGGCAGTCGATCACGAGCACTGGACGGATCCTGACTGGACAGATGCCAATCGAACAGCTACTAATCGGATAGATGCCAATCGAACAGCTACTAATCGGATAGATGCCAATCGAACAGCCACTAATCGGACAGATCCCGATCGGACTGGCGACAATTGGACAGTTGTCCAGCATGATGCGGAGAACCTGGGGGATTTTGACAGCAGTGTACAGGATTTCCGCTGAATCCGAATCAGCTGATTCAAATTTTCGCGATTGCTTGGACAGATACCGTCAAGTTAACGCGGCGTAAGTTCGAATGTACTTTCCATACGTAGGGGGAAACCTTTATTTACTGCACTGGGTACTATCATGTATCCTTTTAAAGGAGGACACACGATGGAAACTTTCAACAATGCATCGTGCGCCTCCACAGCT
>RFGN01000332.1 GCA_003696645.1 Gammaproteobacteria bacterium
CTCGAGGGCAGTGTCACCGTCACGCCCGACGGCGGCGAGCCGGTGACGATCGGCAAAGGAGATCTCGTCACCTTTCCGAAAGGGATGTCCTGCACCTGGGAGGTGCACGCCCCGATCCGCAAGCACTACCAGATTTTATAAAACGACTGCTTCTTGCAAAAGAAATCATAGGTGATAGCTACTATAAATTACATCCGAAGTAGCACTACAACCCCATAGCATTATGGCCCGATACGCTTGATTATTTTGCATGGGGCACTAATCTGGGGCTGCTCAACAATAGGGAGGGATTGATGCGATTAATGGCTTTCTTGCTGTTGCTTTTGCCTTTTTCAGTGCAAGCAGCAGACTTGAGAATAGGGGTAAAGGAAGACATCCCGTATTTCGGCTATTACAACGCCAAGGGAGAACGGGCTGGCATTGAGGTTGACTTTGGCAAAGAGCTTGCCAAATTCCTGGGCCGTAGCCCAAAATTCATTTCTGTTTCCTCTAGCCAGAGAATTCCTTTTCTCCAGGCCAACAAATTAGATGTGGTCATTGCGACCTTTTCGATCACGCCGGATCGCAGCAAAGAGGTCGCATTCTCCGAGCCCTACTTCGAAACCGGGCAGAGCGTCATGGTATTGGCCGATAGTCCGATTCAATCCATCCAAGACCTGAGCAGCAAAAAAGTCGGCGTGGTCAAGGGTGCAACATCTGGCCCACAGCTGCTGAAAGCCCAACCACAAGCCCGGCTTGTCGAATACAAAACTTACTATGAAGCCTACCTTGAGTTGCTTTTCGGCCAGGTGGATGCCATCTCCACGGATGAGGTCGTGCTTCGAGGCCTGAAGGCGATCGGCGAAGGTGCCGCAGTCAAACTTGAACAACGCAAGGGAAGGCGGCCAGTATTCCTTTTGGATCTCAACCGCTATACACCTGGCAACCGCTTACGCATTATCCGCCCCTCCTTGAGCCATGAGAAGTATGGCATCGCCGTTCGCAAGGGATCTCCACTGCTGGACAAGATCAATGCCTGGCTCGCCAGTCCCAGTGGCCGTCATACCCTTCGTGACATCATCCAACGCCATCTAGGAGGTGAGTCATGAAGCGTATTGTCTGCTCTCTGCTGGTGGGGATGGCGATGGCCGCTCAACCGGTCCCGGCCATCGCCGGCAATTCCGGCAAAGATCCCGCACAAGCCATTGCAATTCTCCAGCTCGTTTATATTGAAAGTCAATTCAATAAGGCCTACAAGGCCGGCGAAATGGCCCAGGCGCTGCAATGGGCCAGGCAGTGCTACACCACTGCTGAACAGGCCCATCTGGATAATGGTCGCATGTTCTGCGCCGGCTATGTGGCCGATGCTGCCGAGGGAACGGGCGATTTTTCGCTGTCTAGGGAAGCCCGCCTCATACAGAAAGAATTGGCGGTTCGCTTCAGCAACGATGCTCAGCTTTGGTCTGCCCTCAATGGCTTGGGCACAATTGCCTGGAGAAAGAAGCTCTATCTGGATGCTCTGACATGGTATGACCAGGCATACGACCTGTCCCTGAAATGGAAGGATGAGACAGGCGCCAACTCCATTCGCTTCAATCGGGCAAATGTGTATGCGGACATGGGTGAGAAGGACAAGGCCCTGGGCGAATACAAGGCATGCCTGAAATTCGCTCGAAAATTAAAGGATAAATATGATGAGGGACTGGATTTGAGTGCTATTGGCATGCTCTTGAGCGACAAAGGTCGGCCTGCCGAGGCGCTTCGCTATCACAGTCAGGCCCTGGACATCTTCCGAGGTCTGGGCAAGAAAGATAATGAGGCCATGGTGCTCCTCAACATTGGCGTGGCTCTCGAACAGCTTGGCAAATATGAAGAGGCCCTGACCTACGACAAGCAGGCCTTGCGCTTGTATCAGGAAATCGGCGATCGGCATGGCGAGTATCTGATATCTAAGAACATTGCCATCCATTTGCGAAAACTCGGGCGCTTCAAGGAAGCCGCCGAGTATCAAGCGCATGCCGATTTCCTCAGTCGCCAGGGAGGTTATTAAGGTGTGCTGCTGCTTTCGCCGGAAACTGCAGGAATCTCCGGAAGCGCTCATGGAACGAGGGGAATGGATGCTCAAAACGAGCCAATGGATGTTGGTGGTTGGCATTC
>RFGN01000333.1 GCA_003696645.1 Gammaproteobacteria bacterium
AACAACAGGGCGGCACACAATCCGCCTATCAATGCACTTCTAATCCGAACCTTCTGGTTGGGGACTGCAATATAGAGAAGCATGAATCCGAATGTTGTCGCCAGAAAGGGCAATATCCTCATGATCTCCGACCGTAAACCGATGGTATCCACACCAATCAGATTCAGTGATGTCAGATAGGAGGTCAGTGCCAACCCTCCGCCGACAAAGATAGGCCCCAGAGTCAACAGGGTCCAATAGACCATCAGGGCGGATATTCCCTTGCGATGAGACGTGATGCGCCATATATCGTTCAATGCCTGGTCGACAGTTTTCAGTGTCAGCAAGGCGGTGAGAAACAGCACCACAGTTCCGACAGCACTCAGTCCACGTACTGCCTTTTCAAAACGCAATATATGTCCCTGTATCTCCGAACCGGATGCCGGAATAAAATTCTCGACAATAAAATTCCCTGTTTGCGTGGCGATTCGGTCAAATACGGGAAAGGCAGTCAGCACAATCAGGGCCACAGCAACCAGAGGGACGATGGACAGCAAGGTGGTATAGCTGAGACTGGACGCAATACGAACGCAACGGTCCTCGGCAAATCGCCGCAGAACCATGGCAGGAAAACGGATTAAAACACTCTGCGTGGCAATATCTAGGGTTCCTCGTCAGACAATGCGGCCCGCCGTGCCTGCATGGCAAGCTCCTTGGCACGCAATGCATCGCGTCTGGCCAGACTGTAATTGCGTTTTCTGAGAGATTTTTCAGCACTGCGAAGCATGCGTTTTGCCTCACTGTATGTCTCGGGGGCAAGTACGCCTGCATTGACCGATTCGGCGGCGGCCAGGGCCTGGCGTGCGTCGCTCATTTCCTGAGTTGGCAACGTGACACATCCCATCATCACCAGGAAAAAGCCAAGGATCAGTCTTTGGCGGATCAGTGTAAAACCTTGTCTGAACATCATTCTAGTTTCCAGATACCATCACTGTTCTGTGCTACTGGGCTGGTTATAAATATAGACTCGACATATGTGACGTGCAACAAAAAAAAACGGAATTATTGGATTCCTGCTCTCGTTCCATTATGATGAAAACATGCCATATGTACTTGTACTTTATTATAGTTGTCATGGTGCTGTTTCAGAACTGGCACGCTACCTGGCACGCGGCATCAATGCCGTAGAGGGAATCGAGGCCCGCATGCGAACTGCCGCCCCGGTATCCGCCACCTGTGAACAGGTTGATCCCAGCGTTCCGGAAACCGGAAATCCCTATGTCACCCTGGAAGATCTGCAACACTGCGCCGGTCTGGCACTGGGCAGCCCTTCCTATTTCGGCAACATTGCCTCGCCATTGAAGTATTTTCTGGAGCAGACCACTCCGTTGTGGGCCTCCGGAGCACTGAGCGGGAAACCGGCCACCGTATTCACCTCCTCTTCAAGTCTGCATGGAGGGCAGGAGTCCCTGTTGCTGTCCATGATGCAGCCTCTTTTTCATCATGGCATGATCCTGATGGGGACTCCCTATACCGAGCCGGACCTTGCCACCACAACCACGGGAGGCACACCCTATGGCGTCAGCCACTATGCCGGCCCTGACAATATTCATCCCGTATCCCCTGAAGAAAAGAATCTTTGTCTGGCCACGGGCCGACGCCTGGCCGAACTGGCACTTCGTCTCGACAGAAAAGGTTAGAAAATACAGGCTTGCAACCTGAGCCGACCTCTGGTAGGTTAGATTCCGCCTATTATCAATAAAAAACGAGGGTCTATATCATGGAAAACTCACAAACCATGACCATGATGGTCATCAATGTCCTGTTTATCATCGCTACAGTGATGCTGATGATCAAAGTCGCCTAAGATCCATTCGCGACTATTCCGGAAAAGGCACTTTATAGTGCCTTTTCTGCTTTATGAGGCATGTCCTCCGCCTGTTGTGCCGATTCCAGTCCCCGAAAATCCCAATATCGATGATCCATCATCTGACTGGGTTGCAGATTTCCCAGAGCATTCAGGATATTGCTGGGCACCTTGGGATT
>RFGN01000334.1 GCA_003696645.1 Gammaproteobacteria bacterium
GAATTCGATCATTGACTTCGCTGATAGAAACTCTTACTTCGACAGTCCTGAAGTCTCTGTTAGTGACCTCAATATCGACCAAGGTCCCTTTTCCAAGGCCTTGATGCAGTTCACCTCATTCGCCAGAGCTTACAGTTCCAAGAAACTGAACAGATTGGCTGAATCTCCCATTACTCGTGGTATTCCCTACCTTCTGATGAATATCATCCTTGAGGCCAATCTCATGAACCTCAGGGCTGTTCTCTATGGTGGTTACTCACCAGAGACAGTATACCAGAGATGGAAAGAAGACCCGGAACTCATGATGTCCTATGTACTCTCCAGAGTTCCTTGGGTTGGTCCATGGACTGACCTCACTCTATCCTTTGCTCAGAACATGGTTGATGAGCATGCCTATGATGCCTTTGGTCCTTCGATCGTTGGTTCTATGGTGGATGATTTTATGAATATCACCCAGAAGGGTATCAAATCTCTCTGGGATGAAGACGTTGAATTGTCCAACGCTGATCGTAAAACCCTTGATAGATACCTCCCTATATGGAATCTTCCATATATCCGCATTGTCGAGAGAGCGCTGCAAGACTTTGAGGATAAAGGGGAGTGATTGACTCCAGGGAGTCTAACGATTCCCTGGGGTATTAATTTCAATAACAGACTTAGGAGATCCCTAATGGCTTATTCTTTTGTACAATACAATGGAGATGGTTCTACCACTAGCTTTGCCTATGGGTCCATTGAACTCTTTGATAACTCTGAGATTACCCATGCAAGCCAATTGAAGGTGTATGTGGATGGTGTCCTCAAGACCGTCACTACAGACTACACGGTAGATACCACAAATGAAGAGATTGACTTTGTTTCTGCACCAGCATCTGGAACACTAATCAAGATTGAGCGAGATACTCAAATCGCTTCTCGCTATGTGGACTATACAAATAACTCCATCATTGAAGAGTCTGTATTGGACCTTGACTCCAATCAACTCTTCTTCCTGATTCAGGAGTTAAATGATGGTCTCACCAATGCTCTGACTCTCGATTCAGATAACTACTGGAATGGTCAGGGGTATGCCAGTCGAAACTGCCTCCCTGCTGATACTGGATCTGGTTGGGTTACTCTGCAACAGATGCAGGACGCCATTGCAGGTGTGGATACTGCAACGGTAGACAACGCTACTCAGTGGTCCTTTACAGGTAACGGGGTCTTGACTGACTTTACTCTGACTGGACTTGGGTTGAATATTGTCGCTGCTCAGGTTTGGGTCTGGCAGAATGGTGTTATTCAGAAGCCTGTTACAGATTACGACATTGATAACTCTGGAGATGATCCTGTTGTCCAGTTTGTAACGGCTCCTGCAAGTGGAGATACCATTGAGATCAGATCAATCCATGGTACCGTGACTGCTATCTTTGATGAGGTAGATGGGTCTATCATTACTGATGAGACCATTGATCCAGCTACGAAGCTGAAGACCAGCTCTGGTGACAATACAAGGTTCATCATCATTGGTTCTTCGGGTAGAGTGTCTACCATTGCTCAGCTTACCCATGGACATATCCAGGACTTCGACTCTGCTGTGACAGGTAAGAGTCTTGATGAGTTTGATGATGCTGCTGCCAACATCTCCATGGGTGGTAACAAGATCACTAACCTGTCGTCTGGTGCATCTGGCAGCTCTGATGCCTGTACTGTGGCTCAGATGGAGAGCCATGTCAGCTCCAGTGTTGGCAGACAGACCAAGGCAGGATCTATGGGAGTGGTGGGGTCTGGAGGCTTCACCACGAGCTCTCTGGGATTCCAGCCCAGTGTCATTACACTCATCCGAAAGAACAGCACCGGAAATTACGAAAATGCCAGTGCCTCATTCTTTGGTGACCACAGTGGTCCTGTGTCTGCCCTGGGAGAGAGTGTTGAAGTTCAATTCTTCTCCAATGGGTTTGGCTTTACTCCAACGAACACTGGGAACACTTGGTACTATGTGTGCTACGAATAATGAAAGGGAAGATACATGACAACTAAGTTAAGTACTGAGGCCGTAGATGACTACGGAAATACCCAGGGGATTGGAATTCAGATTCAAGTACCTACAGCCACTACATACACTATTGTAAAGGTACCATTCAAGTGTCGTATTGAGACAGCCAGCTATGTGACCAGTCAGGGTACTGCTACTCTGGATGTGAAGATTGATAGCGGTACTCCAGTTACCGTAGGTGGCCTTGGTAGTCTCTCCTGTAGTACTACTCAGGTGACATCGACAGCTACCAACAACAACACAGTCAATGTTGGAGACAATATTCTCTTCACTATATCCAGCCCAAGTGCCAGTCCTCAGTGTGAGAACTTGAGTGTGATGCTGAAGGTTGTGAAGCTGAGGGATTAATAACAGAGGAAGGGTAAGTATGATTATTCTTTGGTATTTCTTTGAAGACATTCAGTCAGATGGTTCAGGTGGAGTAACTCCTAGTGGGAATTACTCTAATGCAGGTGGTGGACTTATCATTTCCTAAAGAGGAATAAATATGAACAAGATTATTACTACAGCGTTGATTGGTGGGGCTTTGATTCTCGGTGGCTGTGCTGGTTACTTCAAGGGAGTTCCCCAAAGTTCGATGGTAAAGGAACCGATTCTGATTGATCCAGAGAGCGGAGAATGGGGCGAACACTTTGTTGCTACGTTTGACGCTCAGGCAGCAGAGATGTTGTTCTGGGATAACTTCAACAAGAATCTGATGATCTCAAGTTCCAAGGATGAGTCCTTGGATGGTCTCAATATGAATATGTCCTTTGATTCTGAGACAGGACATATGACCAGTGTTGACTTGAGCATTGCAGCCAAGACTGCTCTTTCGTCTCCTGCGACTGTTGAAGCATGGAAAGGACGAGTGGCAAGCCTTGAGGCCGCATTTGGCCCTGAGGGTGTCAAGGGAATCTTGAGTGCCATCCAAGAGTTTGTACCTCCAGAGATCCTTAAAGAATATGGTTTGGAGTAATCATGGCTGAGAATATTAGTACTACTACGGCTACGAAGAGAAAGGATTCTGAGTATATGGCTGCAGCTAATTCTCTGATTAGCGGACTATCCCCTAAAGATCGAGCCTGGGCTGTGGGTATCGTTACTGTCTTGGGCGTTATCACTGGATACTTTGGTAATGATATCTCCAAGGATATCTCAGAAATCAAGGTACAGAGTGCTGTGATCCAGGAGAAGATCTCTAAGCTGGAGGATATCATGGATGATACCTACACTTACTCCAGGGCCAAGGAAGACTGGCAACGTCAGAAAGAGATCGACAATAAGCAGGATAGTGCTATTGAACTTCTGAAATCAAGGACAGGTCGATGAAAGATTACGATGCTGGTGTATACGAAGCTCTCTGTGAGTGTCTCATTCGTACCCTGAAGAGTGCTGAGCCTAACCCAAAGATCGTAGAGGCTGCTGTTCGGTTCGTCAAGGACCGAGACATCTCTACACTCCCTGGAACGAATGAACTGGAAGCGGAACTGAAGGAGTCTCTTCCGTTCAAGACCTCTAGTGGATGAGTTTCCAAGATGACCTCAAGACAGACTTCCGTAACTTCCTGTATGTTATTTGGAAGTCTCGTGGCTGGACTCCTACCAAGCAGCAGTATCTTGCTGCTCAGTTCCTACAGCATGCGGGACAAACCGATCCCAAGCACAAGACCAAGAGACGTATCTTGTCTGCTCGACGGAAGTTTGGGAAGTCTGAGCTAACTGCAACATACATCTGTTGGCTTCTTTACTGTAACCCGGATACCACTGTCATGGTTGTATCAGGAGCAGAGAAGCATGCCAAGAAGATTGTCAGGATCTGTCGTCTTCTTATTGAGACTGTGAGTATTCTCCAACCTCTCATCCCAGGCAGGGATATGAAGGACGGAGAGCTTGCCTTTGACGTGGGACTCAGGGACCAGACCAAGGCAGGTAAGGAGCCATCTGTGGCAGCCTACGGTATTGGTGGACAGATCACTGGATCTCATGTCGATCACATCATTCCTGACGATATCGAGACTCCTGAGAATTCTCTTACTGTGGATCTCAGAGACAAGCTGATCGAGAGGACCAGAGAGTTTGAGGATATGTTGAACCCTGGTGGGTCCTTGACCTACCTTGGTACTCCTCAGACAGATCAATCTATTTACTTCTATTGGGCCAATTACTATGAGATGATTCGTATTCCTTCGGAATACCCTGAGAATCAGGAATACCTGGCTCCATGGCTCATAGAGGACCTGAGGGAAGGGAGAGCCAAGCCTGGTGATCCCGTGGACCCAGATAGATTCAATATTGAGGAGATCGTAGACAGACGAGCCAAGTCTGGTGAGTCCAGATACGCTCTTCAATATCTCCTGGACCCAGGGAGAGCCAATGCTGATCTGTATCCTCTGAAACTGGCAGACTTCATTGTTTATCCCGTGGCTCTGGACATCGGTCCCAAGAAGATCCTGTGGCAGAACAAGAAGCCTATGGATGGTCTTCCTCTGGTAGGTAGAAACAAAGATCAGTTCTACCAACCTGGGTTTGTCTCTGAGGAGTTTGATAACTTCTCTACCACCACCATGACCATCGATCCTGCAGGCCATGGATCTGATGAAGTAGGGTACGCTGTGGGTAAGGAACTCAATGGGTATTGCCACGTCTGTGTCACAGGTGGTCTGGAGGGTGGACACAGCGAACAGACTCTCACCACACTGGCTCTGATTGCCAAGGAGTACGGAGTCAAGAGAATCCTGGTGGAGAAGAACTTTGGTGATGGTATGTATGCAAGTCTACTGAGGCCTGTAGTCACCAGGATCTGTGGTAAGGTATCTGTAGAGGACCATCCTACATGGGGTAAGGGTCAGAAGGAAGTCAGAATTATCGACACCTTGGAACCTGCCCTCAATCAACACCGTATTGTCATTGATCCCAGGGTAGCCAAAGATGTCACCTTGATGAAGCAACTGGTAGACATCACCAGAGAACGTGGCTGTCTGAGACATGACGACAGGCTGGAGGCCCTGGCCATGCTGGTATCCAGTATGATTGATACTATGCAGGTAGATGTCTATCGTATCTTGGAGGAACAGAGGATCAACCGTATCAGGGAAGCTGCCAGAGAGTTCGACAAGAAGATTGCCGGACAGTGGGGTACCTTGGGTTCCAAAGGCTCATACAGCAAGAATCCCAAGTACAACCCACGGAAGTCTCGAAAGAGCTGGATAAATAGGTAATATACCCTATTCCTTGTATTTGCCCTCAGATCGATTCTAAGGGCTTCCAGATTCGATAGGGTCCTGGGACCTCCAAAGGCTTGAAAGCTCTTAGAGAGGCTCTGAGGACAAACTACGGGGTGCTGTGGGTTCTGGAGTCCTGTGTGAGGGATTCTGAAGAGGTGAATACAGAAATAGTGGAGGAGGACCCGGAGGATTTAGGACCCCGAAGATTTTGGGGTCAGGAATATGGAAGGGGGTATCTGAACTGATAGCACCCGGCTTACCCCCCCGGTACTGGGGGGAGGGAAATTCCCCAGGGCGTTATCCCTAGACTCCCCGGACCAGAACGACCTAGGGTATCTCCCCTAGTGTCTATTCCCTAGGTCATCCATGAGGAATATACACTAGGGGAGATACCCTGAGGGAGACACCCTAGGTTCCCCAGCCCGAGCGGCCTAAGGTAGACGCCCCAGGGGAGACACCCTAGGGTCCGCAGCTCGAGCGACCTAAGGTAGAAGCCCTAGTGGAGACACCCTATGGTCCACAGCCCGAGCGACCTAGGGAAGACGCCCTAGGGGAGACACTCTAGGGTCCTCAGCTCGAGCGACCTAGGGTAGATGCCCTAGGGGAGACACCTTAGGGTCCCGGGCTGGGATGCTCTGGGGTAGATGCCCTAGGTTGTAGGATAGTAGGGAATATGCCTTATTCTCTGCCTTTTTCTCGACTTTCGGTACCACCGCGGTTGACTTCTGCCGATCCGGTGGTATACTTGTGGCGTGATGAAACTTCCTGTCCGCGGAACGTCCTACAGGACCGGCCGACGATACGGAAGCTGAATCGCAGCCCCTAGCCTTTGGCTAGCGTTGACAAGTGCATAATCGCGAGAGACTCTCAATCTATCCTTGAGTAGATTGGAGAGTATCATGGCAAACAATGACAAGAAAAACTATTCGAC
>RFGN01000335.1 GCA_003696645.1 Gammaproteobacteria bacterium
CGCATTTTGAAAGGATTCAAAATACCAATAATGCTCACCGAGATCGGTGTAAGCCTGCAGGGTGGCTGCAACATCAGCGGCCAATGTTGCCTCATGTAAAAGACGCATCAGCGCCCTACGGCTGCAATCTTCCTTTCCCGTGTATTTTATTTGTAGAGCTTGTTGTCTGGTAAGGGACTCTTCTCCAGCGCAATCTTCTTTGCCTATCCCCTGCGTTTGAACATCATCGGCCAATCCAGCGAGGATATCATAAGTATTCTGTCCGGCAATGGTTCCCTGAATCATCAGCAACATCACCAGTACAGTCAAACGATTTAGGACATACAGGAAGCAGGGGCCCTTCATGAAGGGGATTTTTAAGCACTATAGCCAAATAAAAAAGGGCATAGCCAGGATACCACCCAGGCTATACCCTTTCTCAGTCCGTAGCAAAGCTAACAATTAAATTGCACTGGCTTTACAAAGGCGTTAAAGGGGATTACAAGCGGCCTTACCGCTTCACCACCAGCCGCTTCAGCAGGGGTTCCCCGGAACCCGAAACAGCTACCAGGTAAATGCCATTGTTCATACCAAGCTCAGCAAGGTTCAAAGACAAAACCTGCTCACTTCCATCCAGGTCGAGGCGGTGAACGACCCTGCCCAATTGGTCAATGATCCTGAGCTTGTGCTCACCGGAGTCAAGCCCCTCCAACAGTACGGTCACCTCACTCGTAGCCGGATTCGGGAACAGGCTCATCCTCGGCTGTTCAACCGTTTCACCGAAGGCAATGCCGTTGCCGGGCAGGACGATGATGCTTCCACCTCCACAGCTGTTGCTGATGTCGCTGACGCTGTTGCAGCCGGCAGCATTGTAGAAGATGATGGTGGAGCCACCCACCCCGGCGTTGGCCAGCAGGTCGTCGATGCTACAGCAGTCGCTCAGGCTGAAGTTGAACGAGATGTTCAGGTTCTGGCCGATGCTGATCAGGTTGCCAAGACCGCTCAGGCTGGTCAGCTTGGCGCCGTAGTTGTTCAGCTTGATCGTCAATGAAGCACCGATAGTTGTGAGGGCATCCAGCCCGTTCATGTTGGGCAGGCTGGTGGCCTGTATCAGCACGTTGCCAGTTACTTCCTGCAGGTTGCTGAGGTTGGCAAGCGAGTTCACGGCAGGACCGGAAATGGTCATGTTGCCCTGGATCTTGTAATAACATTGTGAGAAGGCATCTACAGCCGCCTGATTGGTGAAGATGACGTTGCCCACATAAACCTGGTTGGCGGGTGGATTTCCTTCGTCGATCTGGCCGTTGCAGTTGTCATCGATGCCGTTGCAGATCTCGGCAGCGCCGGGAT
The DNA here is from genome assembly GCA_003696645.1 of Gammaproteobacteria bacterium. Taxonomy (GTDB): domain Bacteria; phylum Pseudomonadota; class Gammaproteobacteria; order J025; family J025; genus J025. The sequence continues at coordinate 1,330 of RFGN01000335.1, forward strand.
TGATGGCAGGATTC
>RFGN01000336.1 GCA_003696645.1 Gammaproteobacteria bacterium
CTGCATGCCGGCCTGAACCTGTCCTACAAAAATCGGCGTCCTGTTGTCCGCCTCGTCGGAATCAGTGTCTGGGGGGTTCCTCTCCCCAACGCCTGGCTGGGCAACATGAAGAATGTCGACCTCATCGAGCACTTTGGAGATCAGGGAGGATTCTGGCAGGCCCTGGCAAATGGCATTGCCGACATCCAGGTCAGCGAGGGAAAATTGCGAATTGAGCTTGCACCCTGATCGATATCCAGGCGTTTTACCCTGTCTACCCCCATCACTGGTCTGTACCCTGACTCATTTCCGGGATTGCACGTAAAGAAGCAATTATTGATGGTACCCTATGTAAAAGATCGTTAAAATGCCAAGCAATGCACACTTGTCCACACAGAAACATCCGATCTGATATTGGGCAAGGATCAAACCACTGACGACGAAGAGAAGTAAATCATGAACAGATTGACACGATTCATGGCTCTGACAGGCATGATCCTGTTCTCCACCCAGACCTGGTCGGATGACCTGAAAGATTTTTCAGACCAGATCGACAAGGTCCTTGTACCCGGGGTAAAGTGTGAGGACCAGATGAACATGCTCGGTACCCTGGGAGTCAACAAACCCGCCTGTGTCGAGTTCATCAAGCAGACCAAGATCCTGGGAGAATCGAGAGAGGCCATGAAAAAACGTCTGGAAGACATCGTCAATGCCATTCATGAGGACAACTGTGATACAGCCTGCCTGGATACCATGACCAAGGCCAGCATTGGTTTGACCCAAGTGATCTATCTCATGGACTATATCGATTTTTTCAGAATGGATTGAAGTCTCAGAAGCTATCCGTGAAACGTTCCTGAATGTGGATACATGGTTGGCCTTCAATCATGATCCGGTAACGCCGTTGCAGGGAAAAATGCAAGGTCAGGGGATCGCCGTCATAGTCCTCCACTGTCACTGATTCATCCAGTTCACCGATATCGAGAATCTCGCGATAGGTCTCGACCCTGGCTGACTGAATCGCCCAGCCGATGGCCATCTCGGGTTGTGCGATCTTCTGTTTCAGGTCCTCCGGCAATCTTTCCGGAACAAGGATGGAACTGGCCATGATCAGTGGTGTGGAGGACTGTTTCCCCTGTATCAGGCTATGACGGAAAACCACCGGAGTCCCGGATGTAATCCCCAATGCCTGATTCACCTCTGGCGAACGAGATGGAGCCTGCTTCAGACGAATCACATCTATCGGTTCCTGCAGATGTGCGCGCAATATGTCAGTGACAGTACCGTCTGTGAGCAATAGAATACGCTTGATGGAGGAAATCCCTGCAGGTATCTGCTGCAAGAGTGACTGCATATTCGGGGTTGCACACGTCATAAGATTACCCGGAGAATCATTTGTTGACAGAAAACCATGCTCTTTTGATTGATGCTGGCAATACACTGGTAAAGTGGGCCGTTGTCCCTTTCCCTGTTTCCGGGAGATCGTGCATGACACTTCATGCCGATCATGCCAGTCATGAAACCTTTCTGCATGAAAAAATCGGCCATTTTCTTGCACACCCCAACCTGAAAAAGATCTGTATCAGTAACGTGGCAGGGCCACACTTTGCCGATGAGATTATAAACCAGATCGGTTCGACGGTCCCGTGCAATTTCATAACCTCTGTTGCCAGAGAGGCCGGGATAGAGAATGCCTATGAGGATCCCGGGCAGTTGGGAAGTGATCGCTGGCTGGCCATGATTGCCGCCTATCAGATCGTAAGGGGTGCGGTCTGTGTCGTGGATTTTGGTTCCGCCATCACGATAGATATGCTCTCTGCGTCGGGTAGACACCAGGGAGGCATCATCATCCCCGGTTTCAAGATGATGCAGACCTGTATCTCGAAAGGTCTGGGTCACCTGCCCTGCCCATCAGAACTGAAAAAAAAACCATCTCTTCTGGGGACGGATACCGTCTCCGCCATACAGAGCGGCCTCCTTCACCCTGTCACGGCTCTGATCGAAAAACTGCTCCAAAAGAATCCTTCGCAACAAGACCATGTCTCTCTCGTGATTACGGGAGGGCAGGCCAGATACTCGGGTCTTGTCGATCTACCCAATACCCTGTACCGCCCTCATCTGGTATTGGAAGGAATGGCCTGTCTGTTACAGAGGCCAGAACTCTAATCGGCTCACATCCAGTTTATGCACCGTTTTTTGGGGTAGAATATCCGCCTTGATCATAATCCGATACAGAAATCAGTCATGAAAAAGATTGCCGTCCTGACCAGCGGGGGGAATGCCCCTGGAATGAATGCTGCCATACGGGCCGTCACTCGTGCTGCACTGGCAGAAGGCATTGATGTCTATGGCGTCAGGCAGGGTTATCGGGGACTGGTGGAAGACGATATTGAACCTCTGAGCAGCTCCGCCGTCGGTGGCATCTGCCATACGGGGGGGACTGTACTGGGCTCGGCCCGGTGCCCGGAATTCAGTGAGCTGGAAATCCGGAAACGTGCACTGGAGAACCTTTCCCGAAAAGGGATCGAGGCGCTTATTGTCATCGGGGGAAACGGTTCCCAGACTGGCTCCCACGCACTGCATGAAATGGGCTTTCCGGTCGTGGGCATTGCCTCCACCATCGACAATGACCTGGCAGGCCCCGATATCACCATCGGCGTGGACAGCGCCCTGAATGTTGCACTCGAGGCCATCGACCGTCTGAAAACGACAGGAGCCTCGCACCGGTTTGCCTTTCTGGTTGAAGTCATGGGAAGAAATTGTGGCTATCTGGCCCTGATGTCTGGCCTTGCCGGAGGCGCCGAGGCCATCCTCCTGCCAGAGAAAGATATGGAACTGGAAGACCTTGTCATCAAACTCAAGGAGGCCGCCCTGAACAAGAAAACCACGGCTCTGGTAGTCGTTGCGGAAGGTGCCAAGAACAATGCCAGTGCCTGCATGGAATATTTCAGGGCCCACGGCGAAAGGCTTGGCTATCAACTCAGGGCTACTGTGCTTGGACATATCCAGCGCGGGGCTGCCCCCTCGGCATTTGACCGGGTACTGGCTGCACGCTGTGGAGGCAAGGCGATACAGTTACTACTTGAAGGACAGACCGGCAGCCTGGTCGGACTCATGAAAGGCGAGATTGGCGCCGTTCCCTTGAACGAGATTGCCGGCAAAACCAAGGGCGTCGACCTGCAACTCCTCCATCTGGCCGAGCAATTGAACTGCCCAACCGTCAAACCAGAAGGGGATTTTGTACTGGTACCAAAATTTTAGACCGCCCCTCTTGAGATTTCTGCCTTCGTCCCCATAACTACAGGGAAATTTTATTTTTTCGTTTGATTGAAAGGAGATCGCTTCACATGACCACTGCCACAAAGGAAACCATGGAGTTCCAGGCTGAGGCCAAACAACTGCTCCAGTTGATGACCCATTCACTGTACTCCAACAAGGAGATATTTCTGCGGGAACTGATTTCCAATGCCTCGGATGCCTGCGACAAACTGCGCTTCGAGGCCATCAGTCGCCCGGAATTGTTGAAATCGGATGCCGAGCTGGCCATTCGCGTCGATGTGGATGAAAAAAAGCGTCTGATCACGGTCTCCGATAACGGTATCGGCATGACGCGAGATGAAATTATCGAGAATATTGGCACCATTGCCCGTTCCGGCACCAAAAAATTTCTGGAGGCCCTCACGGAATCACAAAGCAAGGATACCAATCTGATCGGGCAATTTGGCGTTGGGTTCTATTCTGCCTTCATCGTCGCCGACAAGGTCACCGTCATCAGCAGAAAGGCCGGCGAAGATCCCAGTCAAGGGGTCTGTTGGACCTCGGAAGGCACTGGCACCTTCACTGTTGAACCCATCAACAAGGAAAGTCGGGGAACCGATATCATCCTGCATCTCAAGAAGGACGAAAAAGAGTTTCTGGACGGATTTCGCCTGCGCAGCATCATCCACAAGTACTCGGATCACATCTCTCTGCCGATCATCATGAAAAAGACCGAAAAGGTCAAGAAGGAGGACAGTGATGAGACCGAGACGGTCGTCGTAGATGAAACGGTCAACAAGGCCTCTGCACTCTGGACCCGTTCCAAGAAGGATATCTCGGATGAAGAATACAAGGAATTCTACAGGCACATCAGTCATGACTTTGGTGAACCCCTGACCTATACCCACAACCAGGTAGAGGGCAAGCTCTCCTACACCTCCCTGCTGTATATCCCTAAAACCGCTCCTTTTGACCTCTGGGACAGGGAACAGGCGCATGGAGTCAAACTGTATGTACGCCGTGTCTTCATCATGGATGACGCCAAGGAGCTGCTTCCCACTTACATGCGCTTTGTAAAGGGAGTGGTGGATACAGACGACCTGCCCCTGAATGTCTCCCGTGAAATCCTGCAGCAAAGTCCCATCGTGGACAAACTTCGCAACGCCTGTGTCAAACGTGTGCTGGACATGCTTGGCAAACTGGCAAAGAAAAAGGACTCTTCGGATTATCAGACCTTTTGGAAAGAGTTTGGCCGTGTACTCAAGGAAGGGATTGTCGAAGATCATGCCAACAAGGACAAGATCGCCAAACTGTTGCGATTCTCCTCGACCTTTGAGGACAAGGAAGAGCAGACTGTCTCACTGGACGACTACATTGAACGGATGAAGGAAGGCCAGGACAAGATCTACTACCTGACAGGCGAGAGTTTTGCTGCCGTCAAGTCCAGCCCGCATCTTGAGATCTTCCGCAAGAAAGGCGTCGAGGTCCTGCTGTTGTCCGATCGAATCGATGAGTGGCTGACCTCCAGTTTGACAGAGTACGAAGGCAAGCCCCTGCAATCGGTCGCCAAGGGGAACCTTGAACTAGACAAGATCTGCGGCAAGAATGGTGAAAAGAAAGAGGAAAAGAAGACCGATCCTGAGGAACACAAGGCCATTATAGAAAAGATGAAAGAGGCCCTGGGTGACCGTGCCAAGGAGGTTCGTGCCAGCGTACGCCTGACCGATTCACCTTCCTGCATTGTTGTGGATGAACACGAGATGAGCCCCCATCTCAAGAAGATCATGCAGGCAGCCGGTCAGACCATGCCGGATACCAAGCCTATCCTGGAGGTCAATCTCGACCATCCACTGGTCAAGGTCATGGAAAAGGATGAAGACAGGATGACCGACTGGGCAAACTTTCTGTTCGATCAGGCCATGCTCCGCGAGACCGGACAACTGGATGATCCAGGCACCTTCAGTACCCGCCTGAATGATCTGTTATTAAAACTGACCGAGGACAAACAATAATCCTTGGCGCAGACATCCCATTCCCTTTCCAGAAACGGGTCAGGCAGTTCATGTCTGGCCCGTTTATGCAAACCTTTATCACTGGAATTCAAAAATCCGGTGGTATATCACGGGATATTTGCCATAACAAACCGACTCGACCCTCCATATCTGAATAAAAATATCCATCAAGAACTCTAATCCATCCAGGCCAGATCCGGCCTCATCATAGTCAATCCATTCCCCTGCCCAGGTGGCGTTTTTCTTCGCCAGTTTCTCTATTTGCAGCCTTCGCATTTATCACCACATTCGGGATTCATTACTTGCAAGGAAACGCACAAGAGGCCATGATTATCCGGTCATGTCCGATAAAAAAATCAAGTGAGGCACTTGCCAGGTGAATCATGGAAAAATGATATGCTTCTTCTGGTTGTCAGCACTTTTCCTGCTGACTGGCTCTGCAAGCGCCTCCTTGCCCTTGCAGACCCTCCATGTCCCTAGCGGATTCTCCATCTCAATCTTTTCTAATGATGTCGACAATGCACGTCAGATGGCACTTGGAGATCAGGGCACGCTGTTTGTTGGCTCCCGCCGTGCCGGCAATGTCTATGCCTTGGTCGATACCAACCAGGATGGCAGCGCCGATCAGCATTTTATCATTGCATCAAGCCTGACCATGCCAAGCGGCGTTGCCTTTCGTAACGGTACTCTCTATGTTGCTGCAGTAAATAAACTTTATGCCTTCGAAAATATCGAAGCGAATCTTCGCCATCCAAACAAACGTGTTATTGAAAACCGCCTGCCGGATCGGCGTCATCATGGCTGGAAATACCTGAAATTCATTACGAATGAGGAACTGGTTATCCCTGTCGGAATGCCTTGCAACGTATGTCTGTCAAGAAAACCGATCTTTGGTACCCTGCAACGATACAACCTGAAATCCCAAAGATTCACCACCCTGGCGACCGGAGTTCGAAACAGTGTTGGCTTTGATATCGACCCAGTTTCCGGTGAATTCTGGTTTACCGACAATGGCCGAGACAGAATGGGTGACGATCTTCCTCCTGACGAGCTTAACCGGATACAACATCCTGGCCAGCACTTCGGCTTTCCCTATCTGCATGGAAGGAATATTCCTGATCCGGTATTTGCCGAGTACAAACCAAAAATCCTGCACCTTACACCACCAATCCTGGAGATTCAGGCACATTCCGCGCCACTCGGGATGACCTTCTACTCCAGTTCTCAGGCAAAATACAGCTTCCCGAAAAAATATCACCATGGCATTTTCATTGCCGAGCACGGTTCATGGAATCGAAGTCGCAAGGTCGGTTATCAGGTGATCTTTGTCAGCCCAGATCGCAAGCTAGACACTGCCAGGGCAGAGCCTTTCGTCACTGGTTGGCTGAATGAACGCACGCAACAGGCATGGGGAAGACCCGCAGATGTCCTGCAGCTACCAGACGGTTCGTTACTGATTTCGGATGACCGAGCCGGAGCGATCTACCGTATCACCCACACAGGTAATCGCTGAATCTACAGATACAACTCCACCCTTGGAACCGCATTCTCACTGGAATCAATCTCTGGCAGACAGGAAACTAGTTGGGTAACCTTGACGTTCAACTTCCTAACCAGATAGTCCCTAATATTTTCAGCCCTTTTTCTGGCCAACTTTTCAAGTACTGTTCTGACATCGACATCCTTTCCGGGCGCCTCAATCTCGGATGGTATCGCATAGCCACAAAGGGATATGGCGACCTTGGGCTTTTCCTGCAGGATTGCAGCAACTTTTCCAAGATAATCACTGCTGCCTTCGTCCAGATCGGTCTGGCCAGACAGAAACTCGACTGGCTTCAATCTGATCTTGGCCAGCTGTTTCCCAGCAAACTGCACGACCGTAATCAATGACCCGTAAGGTTGCAGTGACTGGGTCAGATATTTCATGACCCCCATCTTCGAGGCCTTGAGTGCTGCCTGATTGATCGCATCACGCATGCTGAAATCCGGGGCATGGATATCGCCACTTATTGGAATGGTCAATTTGATTCTATTGTTCTTGTCACGTAATACGTCCAGTGCTCGGCTTAATGAAAATTCTGCCCCTTGGGCATATTGCTGTTTCTGAACTTCGCTCAATTCATCCAACTTCAGCTGCTGCAGTATCAGATCTGAATTGCCATCGAGCTTGCCTTGCCTAACTGCGAGATCCATGTTGGCATTGAGCTGACCACTCCTGACCCGCACCCCCATTGCAGCGGCAATATAGGGTGAGAATACCGGTAGATCCACTGCAGAAATCCTGGCATGAAGGGTAGCGGTCAGATTAGGGTTGAAAGGTTGAATATCGCCAGCTGCATGCAGTGCTCCATACTGTTGGATCTTGCCATCCAGTTCAAATCTGGAAAAGCTTTCGGCTTCGGAATTGTTGACCCTGTCCAGTGAAAGCCTTTTGATCCTGCCATTCAACTGGACTGGTGGGGTACTTGTCTTGTCATTGAATACAATCTGCAATCCATCCTGGACGACAATATGATTCATGGCAATCCAGTAGGGTTGTCTATCTTTCTTCGAAGTGCTGCCTTCCAACCCTCTGAGAATCGGCTCTGCATGCACAAGCCTCTGCCAACCTTTATCCGTGCGTGTCAGGTGGAACGCACCATCCGTTATTTTTATGTCATCAAGTGCCATCCCATCATGGACAAATTCAGCCTTCCCAACCAACAGGGTTCCGCGTTCCAGAAGCGGTTCCAGCTGATCAGCGTCCTGTCTTAGCAAAGAAAGCCCTACAAGAGACAGATCTTCCATGCCTGCTTTCCCTTCACTCTCCAGACGAAGAGAACCAATCTGGGCCGAATGCAAGCCCAAGAGCAACATATCCTGATCAACCGTCTTGATTGCAAGATCCTTGATTTCCGCCCCGCCCTTGATCTGCCATCTCGTTTTTTTGCCAATCTCATAGGATTCATCTGAAGAAAAGGATAATGATTCGGCTGCGAAGATGAGGCTCTGTGTCCCTTTCCTGAGAGAAAATTCAGGCTGTCTGAGTCGGTATTTTGCTTTTTGGGTCATCGTGAGTGGTTGGCCGTTTTCTACTCGCCAACTGATGGATGCCTGCAGGTCACCCCTGCCGGAGACCGATTCAAATCCAGGGACAAAGGCCTTTATATCCGCCATAGACAAGTCATTAATCTCGGCTGTGGCGGTATAGTCCTGCCCGTTCTGGTACAGGGGAAGTTCCGCCTGCAACCTGACATCGGCACGATTGATTGTGCCAGAATATTCCAGGTGAGTTTTCTGTAGAGTCCGCCAGGGCACAAGCCCTTTTAGCCCAAGGCTGGAAATCTCCAGATCATAACCCTGTTTCAGTAAAAAGACACTGGCATGAGATCGCTTTATGGTAATTGTTTCAATTCCAACAGGCCAAACGCTAGCAGCACTCTCTTCACTTTTTTCTGGAAGTGTCTGGCCCGCCACAGTGAGGCCACTCTCTCCTGTATAAGAAACATCTGTTCCAAGACCTGAAAGGGACACCTCATGAATCAATATCCTTTTATTGCGCAAGGCATTCCATGAAAAGTGGATCTTGAGCTGGTCTAGCTTCAACGCATGGTTTCCCGGATACGCCAAATGAATATCGTGCAGAGACATCCTGCCCTGAAACCAGTCCAGCCGGACCCTGCCGATGACAGCCGACTGGGCTCCGGTTTGCAATACTTGATGCTCCATCACCGATTTCAGCCAGAGTGGGGCAATCAGGATGCCAACGAGTAGCGGGAAGGCAATCAACCCAAACAGTAGATAAAGCCATTTCTTCATCCCCAAATTATAGGGCGATTTTTCTGTAGAGATATGAATTTATGACCGTCGGGCCGAGTATGTCTCAGAACTTCTGGTTGATTCAGGGGACAGCAGGTTCTTCATTCGAATCCTTTACGGAACCGGGGATCGGACACCCCTGGGCAACCCTTAATCCCTTGAGAAAGGCTCGCCGCACCACGCCGGCCGCCACGGCCGCCGTGATCTCTCTGTAATGTCTCTGGGCACCGGTGAGCCGACGAACCCAGCCGCGAAACGGAATGACTCCCTCCGTGGTATTTCGCAATACCCCCACGGCAGCGGCACCTGCCGCACGGGAGCCCTTCTCCACCGCACCAGGTTTTTCTGCCTTGGAAAGATCATCCAGATCCGGGCCCAGAATCTCATCCAGATCAAGAACCGCGGCACGCAACGCAGAACAGTTCATGTCTTCCGGCAACGCATAGGGATCCTTCTTGATTTCAAGCAACAGATCCGGGATTTTCTCTCGTACCAGATTCAGATCGCTCAGCGGCGCAATCACGGCACCGGTAACGCCAGTCTTCTTCTTGATGGAACAGCCTCCACCCGACAGCACAGTGCTACAGATCAAAAGGACAAGGACTTTGAGGTAAAGACGACTTGATGATCGGACAAGGAACCCTCTCAAGCACGTCTCCACTGGGTCCCGCTTGCAGAATCCTCCAGGAGGATCCCCTTTTCGGCAAGTGCATCACGAATGCGATCTGCCTCGGCCCAATTTTTCTCCGCCCGGGCCTTGAGACGCTCGGCGATCAGGGTCTCGATCTGTTCTTTTTTCAAGCCATCCTGCTCCTGTTCATTTCGGGTCAGAAAGACCTCCGCCTCTTCCTGCAGCAATCCCAGGATTTCTCCCAGATCTGTCAATTCGGCCGCAAGGGTAGCGGCCAGCTGGTCTTGGCCGGCCTGTCTGGAACGATTGAGGGCTCTTGCCAGGTCAAACAGCACCGAGATGGCCTCGGGTGTATTGAAATCATCATCCATCGCAGCAAAAAAGCGCCGACGATAGTCAGACTGTGAATTACATTGCCCGATTTTCACTCCTCTGAGAGCAAGATACAGCCTTTCAAGCCCAGCCGTTGCCGCATCCAGGTTGGCCTCGGAATAATCCAGTGGGCTTCGATAGTGGCTGGACAGGATGAAAAAGCGGATCACCTCTGGCCGATAGACGTCGAGCACCTCACGCAAGGTGAAAAAATTGCCCAGAGACTTGGACATCTTTTCCTCATTGATACGAACGAAGCCGTTGTGCATCCAGACATTCACAAACGGCTCCTGATTGGCTCCCTCGGACTGGGCAATCTCATTTTCGTGATGCGGAAAGGTCAGATCCATGCCGCCCCCGTGGATATCGAAATGGTTGCCCAGACAGCCACAGGACATGGCCGAGCATTCGATATGCCAACCAGGACGCCCTGCGCCCCAGGGAGAATCCCAGGACGGTTCATCCGGCTTGGAGCGTTTCCACAACACAAAATCGAGTGGATTCTGCTTGCCTGGATCCACCTCGACCCGCTGTCCGGCCTGCAGTTCCTGAAGGTTCTTTCCGGACAGCCGTCCATATCCGGGGAACCGTTCCACGGCATAACAGACATCACCACTTTCCGACACATAGGCCAGCCCGTTCTTGATCAACCTTTCTATCATGGCAATGATATCTGGCATGTGTTGGGTGGCACGGGGCTCCTGATCCGGTGGCAACACACCCAGCTTTGCAGCATCTTCGTGCATTGCCCCGATATAGCGTTCAGTCAAATCCTGAATGGATTCACCGTTTTCAGCAGCACGACGAATGATCTTGTCATCGATATCGGTGATATTACGCACATAGGTTACCTCATAACCCCGTGCCCGCAGATAACGACTGACCATATCAAATACGACCATGACCCGGGCATGCCCCACATGACAGAGGTCATAAACGGTCATGCCACAGACATACATGCGGACCTTCCCCGCTTCAATCGGTTGAAAGGGGGCTTTCTTGCGCGTCAGGGTATTGTAGATGCTTATTTCCGGTGATTTGGACATGAAAGTATCCTGTCGTTTTGCATTCGTTTTTTTGCCTCCTCGACTCCCAGCAGAGCCAACAGGTCAGGAATAGAGGGGCCATCCAGACGACCACTCAGGGCGGCCCGCAACGGCATGAACAGAGCACGTCCCTTGCGCCCGGACCGCTCACCGAGAACAGCCGCGAATCGGGACAATTCCTCACCCACTTCATCCAGACTCTGCACTGCCGCAGCAAAAAACTCTGGGTCGGTTTCCTGCAGGACCTGTTGGGCGGCATCAGAGATTTCTTCAAGCGGTTGATAGAGGATTTCGGCCCATTTTTTCATGTCCTCGCCAAAGAGGATATTGGGCAAAATCAGGCGTACAAACTGCTGTTGCTGCGCTTCGGGGACCATCGAACGGGTCCGGCTCCAGTCCAGGGCCTTGGTGGTATCAAGGCGTGTCACGGCCTTTTTCTGCCAGAAATCCATCTGTGATGAATCAAAACGTGCAGGAGAATGGCTCATCTTTTGCAGGAAAAAATGTTGTGCCAGATCGCGGGCCGGCAGGCATTCTTCCACATCCACTGCCTGGCCGATTCGTCCGAGATAATTGACAACCGCTTCGGGGAGATAACCCTGTCCACGCAACTCCTGCACGCTGAAGCTGCCATGACGCTTGGACAGCAGGCTGCCATCATCTCCCAGCAACATCGGGGTATGCGCATAACGGGGGATCCTCAGCCCCAGTGCCTGCAACAACATGATCTGCCGTGGGGTGTTGGTGATATGATCCTCGCCACGGATCACATCAGTGACCCCCATCAGGGAATCGTCGATCGCGTTGCTGAAAAAAAAGGCTGCACTGCCATCGGCCCGACGTATGACAAAATCGCCAATATCCCGGCAATGATAATGCTGCTCTCCCTTGAGCAAGTCTTCGAAATGAATCACTTCGTCCTTGGGCACACGGAATCGCAATGTCGGGGCAATCCCCTTGGCCCGTTTGGCTTCCACCTCTTCAGCGGAAAGTCGGGAACAGGTCCCCGGGTACCTTGGCGGCTGCCCTGATGCAAGTTGCGAACGCCGTATCGCTGCCAACTGTTCATTGGAACAGAAACAGGGGTATGCCAATTCCTTTTCAATCAACTGGTCAAAATAGTGCTGGTAGATTTCAGCCCGCCCGGACTGATGGTAGTCCTCCTGACAGCTTTCTCCACAGCCCGGACCTTCATCCCAGTCGAGCCCCAACCAGCGAAGATCAGACATGATGGATTGCACAAATCCGGGGCGACTGCGTTCTTGGTCGGTGTCTTCAAACCGTAACAGGAACTGCCCGTTCTGCTGCCAGGCATACAGGGCACTGTACAACGCAGTACGTACATTACCAAGGTGCAGATTCCCTGTCGGGCTGGGAGCAAAGCGGGTCTTGATGCCTTGCGTATCAGTGAGGGGAGGTTCCATGTCGGGGTTCTGTCAGTTCTGTTATAGTATGCGTGTTCTGAAAGAAGTTTGTATTGTAAACGTAAAAGGACCCAGCCATGAAAAGAGTTTTGACATTGCTTGCGCTAGTAATGGCGTTTTCCACTACCATACTGGCTGACGACATTGTACCGATCCGCATCATCACCAGCCAGGGAGATATCAGGGTTGATCTCAATCGAACCAAGGCACCCAAAACGGTTGAAAACATGCTCAGTTACATCAAGGAAGGCTTTTACAAGGATACCGCCTTCCACCGGGTCATCAAGGGTTTCATGATCCAGGGCGGAGGGTTTACCAAAGATCTGAAACACAAGTCGACACATCCTCCCATCCGGAATGAGGCAGATAATGGTCTGAAAAACGTCCGGGGCAGTATTGCCATGGCACGAACTTCCGATCCGCATTCCGCCACCTCACAGTTTTTCATCAATCATGTGGACAACCATTTCCTGGACTACACCTCTTCCACCTTCCAGGGTTGGGGCTATGCAGTATTTGGCAAGGTTACCTCTGGCATGGATGTAGTAGACAAAATCACAAACCTGCCCACCGGTTCCGGGGGACCTTTTGGTCGTGATGTCCCGAAACCACTGGTCATCATCAAGGATATCGTTGTCGAACACTGACCCGATCTACGATTCGCTCTTTATATCGGACCTGCACCTATGTGAAGAGCGGCCACAAACCCTGGCTCTGTTCCAACAGTTTCTGGACACAACAGCCAGACAATGCCGGCGACTCTATATCCTCGGAGACCTGTTTGAATACTGGGTAGGTGACGACATGGCAACTGTCATGCACCGTCAAGTCGCATCATGGATTCATGACTTGACCGATCAGGGCGTTAGCGTTTTTTTCATGCATGGCAATCGTGATTTCCTTGTCGGCGACCAGTTCTCCAGGCTCTGTGGCTGGACGCTGCTTTCCGATCCGCATATCTTGCGCTGGCAGGGAGAAAACCTGCTGCTGACACATGGGGACCAGCTCTGTATCGATGATGTGGACTATATGAAATTCAGACGTTTTTCACGCAGTCGTTTCAGAATATCCGTTTTTCTTCACCTGCCCAGGACCTTCCGCAGATGGGTCGGCAAACGCCTGCGACGCGCGAGCATGAAAAGGAATACGGAGATCATGGATGTCAATCGGGATGAGACATTGAAATTGTTTGGCCAGCACCATGTTCGCTGGATGATTCATGGCCATACCCATCGGCCAGCCAGTCATGAGGACACCGTGGAAGATATGACTGTTACCCGTCATGTACTGGCGGATTGGGGCCATAGCGGAGAGGTTCTGGCGTTGGGGAACACGGGTTTTGAACGTATTGCCCTGCCTGCCCCGCAAAAAAAAGCCCCGACTCGGCGGGGCCATCATTCCTGATCAGGCAGTTCTACTGCGGGTAGACATTACTGGCTTGTGGGCCTTTTTCCGACTCTTCAACATCAAAGGTAACTGCCTGACCTTCTTTCAGACTTTTGAATCCGTCACCCTGAATGGAACTGAAGTGTACAAACAGATCCTTGCCCCCATCTTCCGGTGTAATAAATCCGTAACCCTTGTCATTGTTAAACCACTTCACAACGCCCGTTGCCATACTTCACCTCATGCAAACAAATAAAGTTGATCCAGATACCCGAACCCGCTCCGGCCTGTTACCCATGGCCATTCATTTTCCGGTATCATGACCAATTATCGAGCATACCCTATTTGTTCTGAAAAAACCATGACCTCAGTCAGTATTTTCGATCCATTAAAGACTGGAAACTTGTGCAGATTCTGGCAAACTGCATATTTTGTCCTAACAATGGAGTGATTCCATGCAGAAAACTTGTCTAGTTGCCACCGTATCTGCTTTCCTGATTGCTGCCATGGGTGTCTCGGGCTGTTCCGGAGAACACCATGCCCACTGGAGCTATGAAGGCAAGACCGGTCCCGCCCACTGGGGCAAGCTTGATGAAGCTTATGCCATGTGCAAACACGGCATGAACCAGTCCCCGATCAATATTCTTGATGCCATCAAGGCAGAGCTGCCACCCCTGAACATCCATTATCAACCCGGATCGACTGCCATTCTGAATAATGGTCATACCATCCAGGTCGATTACAAGAAGGGAAATGTCCTGAAGATGGATGGTCACGAGTTTGTGCTCAAGCAATTCCATTTTCACAGCCCCAGCGAAAACCAGATCAAGGGGGTCTCCTATCCGCTGGAAGCCCATCTGGTCCATGCCGATGCCAAGGGCAATCTCGCTGTCGTGGCCATCATGTTCGAGACCGGCAAGAAGAACGATGTGATTGAGGCCCTGTGGAAAAAGATGCCGAAACATGAAGATGACCGCCACAGCTTGGAACGATCCAAGATCCATGTCGGAGATCTGTTGCCACCGAATCTGGACTATTACCGGTACAATGGCTCCCTGACCACCCCGCCCTGTTCGGAAGGTGTGCGCTGGTTTGTTCTGAAAACCCCTGTCCCGGTATCCGAGGAGCAGGTCAAGACCTTCGAGCAGGTCATGCACCACCACAACAACCGCCCCACTCAACCTCTGAATGCCAGAAAGGTCTTGCAATAAGGGCTGACCCAAAGCACCATGGCCTATCGGGATCTGCGCGAATTTCTCGACCAGCTGGAAAAGCAGGGGAAATTGAGACGAATCACCCAGCGAATCAGTCCAAAGCTGGAGATGACAGAGGTCAGCCATCGCTGCCTGCTTGATCATGGGCCGGCCCTGTTGTTTTCGCAACCGGATCATTTCGACATCCCGGTTCTTACCAACCTGTTTGGTACACCGGAACGTGTCGCCTTGGCCATGGGGCAGCCATCGGTCGAATCGTTGCGTGAACTGGGAGCCTTTCTGGCCTTCCTGAAATCTCCAGACGCGCCAACCGGTTTCAGGGATGCCATCAACAAGTTTTCACGTTTCCGTGAAGTCCTCAAGATGCCGGTCAAGAAGGTTCGTTCTCCGGTCTGTCAGGAGGTTGTAGTGGAAGGGGAGGATATCGACCTGAATACACTACCAATCCAGACCTGCTGGCCGGAAGATGCCGGACCGTTGATCACCTGGGCACTGGTGATCACCCGTGGTCCCAACAAGACCAGACAGAACATCGGCATCTACCGACAACAGGTAATCGGTCGCAATCGGGTTATCATGCGCTGGCTCGCGCACCGGGGCGGAGCCCTGGATTTTCAGGAATGGAAGAAGACTCATCCCGGTGAACCGTTCCCGGTCGCTGTGGCACTGGGAGCAGACCCGGCAACGATCCTGGCGGCGGTTACCCCAATACCGGATGACCTGTCCGAATTTTCCTTTGCCGGCCTATTGCGCGGTCATCGCACCGAGATCGCTGATTGCCAGTTGCATGATCTACAGGTTCCTGCCCATGCAGAGATCATTCTCGAAGGCTTCATCAGTCCAGACGACTACGCCGATGAAGGACCATTCGGGGACCATACCGGCTACTATAATGAAGTCGAACGCTTCCCGGTCTTCACCATCGAGCGAATCACCCATCGCAAGAATCCGATCTATCACAGCACCTATACGGGACGTCCACCCGACGAACCTTCCATTCTGGGCGTGGCCATGAATGAACTGTTCATCCCGATCCTGCAAAAACAGTTTCCGGAGATCGTCGATTTCTATCTTCCGCCGGAAGGATGCTCCTATCGTCTGGCCTGTGTGAGCATGCGCAAACAGTATGCCGGACATGCCAAACGGGTGATGCTGGGAGTCTGGTCCTTTCTGAGGCAGTTCATGTACACAAAATTTATCATCGTGGTGGACGAAGATATTGACGTCCGGAACTGGCAGGATGTCATCTGGGCCATCACCACGCGCATGGACCCGCGTCGGGATTGTACCTTCATCGATCATACCCCGATTGATTACCTCGATTTTGCCTCACCCGTTGCAGGACTGGGTTCCAAGATCGGACTGGATGCCACCGACAAATGGCCGGGGGAAACCCAACGGGAGTGGGGCAGAAAGATACAGATGGACCCCAAGGTGACACGCCATATCGATGATATCTGGGACAGCCTGGGACTGGGAAG
This sequence comes from Gammaproteobacteria bacterium, assembly GCA_003696645.1. Taxonomy (GTDB): domain Bacteria; phylum Pseudomonadota; class Gammaproteobacteria; order J025; family J025; genus J025. The sequence goes on from RFGN01000336.1 coordinate 16,602, forward strand.
CAGCCCGGGACGGGACGATTCATCGAATGAATGACACCCTGATTCGTATCGTTCCGTTTTTGGCCGTGCTGGGGATCATGGCGGGATGGGAGTTTCTCGCACCACGACGAGAACGCCCTGTTCCAAGAAAAAGACGCTGGCCTGTCAACCTGGGGATCACGCTGCTGAATACCCTTGTCCTGCGTCTGCTGTTTCCCACTGCCGCTGTTGGGGCAGCACTGCTGGCTGAAACCCACCATTGGGGGCTGTTCAATGTCTTCAATCCTCCTGAATCCATGGTCATTGCAGGATGCGTCATCCTGTTGGATCTGGCGATCTATCTTCAACACGTACTGGTCCACAAGATCCCCCTGTTTTGGCGTTTTCATCGCATGCACCATTCAGACATTGATCTGGATGTTACCTCCGGGCTGCGTTTTCATCCTGTCGAGATCATCTTTTCCATGTTGATCAAGTATGCAATCATCTGTCTGCTTGGCGCCCCTGTCCTGGCCGTACTGATCTTCGAGACCGTACTGAATTGCAGTGCCATGTTCAATCACAGCAATGTCTATATTCCTCCTGCACTTGATCGAATGCTGCGCTGGATAATCGTGACCCCGGACATGCATCGTGTCCACCATTCGATCCTGCGTGAGGAAACCGACAGCAATTATGGTTTCAACCTTCCCTGGTGGGACCGACTGTTCCGGACCTATCGACCCGCACCCACTCCCGATCAGCTTCGCATGACGATTGGCCTGCCGATCTTTCGTGACCCTGCTGACCAGACCCTGAAGGGATTACTGAAGCAACCTTTTGCACCACTGACATGAACGCCATGGAAATGCCTTTGGGCCCTCTGATGGTGGGACTGCCTTCCACGGAACTCACACAGCGTGACAGGGAACTCTTGTTGCATCCAAATGTTGGGGGCGTCATCCTCTTCGACCGAAATTATCATGATCACGAGCAACTCGGAGAATTGAACCGAGCCATCCATGCCCTGCGTCGTCCGCATCTGTTGATTGCTGTCGATCATGAAGGTGGCCGTGTGCAACGGTTCCTGAATGGGTTTTCCAGAATTCCGCCGATGCGTAGCCTTGGAGATCTGTATGACAATGATTCCGCACAGGCCCTGAAACTGGCCGAAACCATCGGCTGGCTCACTGCCACTGAACTGGGTGCCGCCGGTGTGGACCTGAATTTCTCACCGGTACTGGATCTTGATCATGGCTGCTGCGAGGTCATAGGCAATCGTGCCTTGCATTCCGACTTTCAGGTCGTTGCCGAACTCGGCCGCGCCCAGATGCGCGGCATGAAGCAGGCTGGCATGCAGGCGGTGGGCAAGCACTTCCCCGGACACGGAGAAGTCAAGCGCGATACTCACCATGAAATTGTGACTGACCCACGGCCCTGGGCGGATATCGAAACACAGGACATGGCCGTATTCGAACGCATGATTCACTATGGTCTTCCTGCCATCATGATGTCTCACGTCATCTATCTGGATGTGGACCCTGAACCAGCCAGTCTTTCAAAAAGGTGGATTGACCAGATTCTGTGGCACACCCTCGGCTTTGAAGGGGCCATATTCAGTGATGACATGTTCATGCAGGGTGTGGCAGATCTGGTCACCGATATTGCTCAATGCTGTATACAGGCACTTGAGGCAGGCAGCGACATGGTCCTTTTGTGCAATGATCCGTCACGGATTGAACGATGTGTAGAACAACTGGCCTTCAGGACACGACCCAGCAGCCTGATACGCCTGAGTCGCCTGCATGGTTCTCCGGCTTATCGGGATCAGTCTTTCAAAAGGGACGAACGTTGGCGCCAGGCCCAGGTCCAACTTAAGCAATTCAATGGTGAACCCCAACTGCCCTTTTAGAGACTCATGATTTAACAGTATACTGGACGCATCACATTCTCTCAAGCCATGGACATCCTGCAACAATCTCTTACCTATCAGATCTTTGCCATTATCTTTGGCACCCTATTGCTGGACCTTGTTGTCCGGCGAGTTCTCGTTCACCTGGCAGCCAAAACCAAAAAGACCAAAAATTTCTGGGACGATGCCCTGTTCGCTTCTCTTTGTGGTCCGGTTTCCTGGTTGATCTGGATCCTCGGCATCAGCTATGCCATTGATCTGCTCCAGGATCAGAAGGCCCTCACGGTGTTGCAGATCAATGAACCCGTTCGCAGGGTAGCGGTGATCTTTCTGTTTGCCTGGTTTGTCAATCGACTGATTCAGCGAATCAGTGATGGCCTGATCAAACAAAAGAAGGAGGTTGATGTCACCGCCGTCACAGCGGTCACCAAACTGCTGCGCATTTCGGTCACGATTACTGCGGTTCTGGTCACCCTGCAGACCCTGGGTTACAGCATTTCCGGGGTATTGGCCTTCGGAGGTATCGGGGGGATTGCCGTGGGGTTTGCAGCCAAGGACCTGCTCTCCAATTTTTTCGGTGGATTGATGATCTACCTGGATCGCCCTTTCTCGATTGGTGACTGGGTGCGCTCACCGGACCGCGAGATCGAAGGCACGGTTGAACATATTGGCTGGCGTCAGACCCGAATACGTACCTTTGACAAACGTCTGCTGTATGTCCCCAACTCTGTTTTCACCAGCATCTCTGTGGAAAACCCGTCACGCATGACGCACCGCCGTATCCATGAAACCCTCGGCCTGCGGTATCAGGATATCGATGCCCTGCCTGCCATTCTCGCAGATGTCAAGAAGATGCTCACGGAACATGATGGCATCGATGAAAACAATACCTTTATTGTCAACTTCAATCGTTATGGGCAATCTTCACTGGATTTTTTTATCTATGTGATGACACATACAACCGACTGGGCCACCTATCATGAAGTCAAGGAGGATGTCCTGCTCAAATGTTACGAGATCATCCGCCAGCACGGTGCCGACATCGCCTTCCCGACCACCACGCTGGACCCGTCCGACAATCTGGCTCATCTGCTTGACCCTGAAAAAACGCCAGTTGAATCCGAACCGGTGCGATCCTGAGTCTATTGTCCGGCGTATCCAGGGCCTGATAATCCGATGCGGATTCCTGTCTATCAGATCGACACCTTTTCAGATCAGCTCTTTCAGGGCAATCCTGCAGCCGTGTGCCCCCTGCAATCCTGGCTGGATGATGCCATCATGCAATCCATTGCTGCCGAAAACAACCTGTCTGAAACAGCCTTTTTCGTCCCTACAGAGGACGGCTTTGGAATCAGATGGTTTACCCCCACCCATGAGGTCGATCTGTGTGGACACGCCACGCTTGCCTCGGCCTATGTCATCTTTCATTATCTGCATCCGGATCTTCAAAGGATCATCTTCCAATCACGCTCGGGCAGGTTGAAGGCAACCCGATCCGATCAGGGTATCGAACTGGATTTTCCGGCGCAGCCACCCACTCCGGTCGACCTTCCCCCTTTGTTAAAACAGGCCTTTCATGTCTCCATACAGGCCTCCCTCAGGGCTCAGGACTATATTCTGGTCCTTGCCAGGGAGCAGGATGTCCTGTCTGCCCAACCTGATCTGACCTGCCTTCGGAAAGTAGACGGACGCGGCGTGATAATTACCGCTCAGGGCATGAAGGAAGATTTCGTCTGTCGCTTCTTTGCCCCCAAATATGGCATCGACGAAGACCCTGTCACGGGTTCCGCCTATACCCAATTGATGCCCTACTGGACCGAGCGGATCGGGAAGATCGATTTGCATGCCCGGCAGCTCTCATCCCGTGGTGGTCTGGTCCATTGTCGCCTGCTCAAGGACCGAGTCCTGATATCCGGACAGGCCCGGCTCTTCCTGCAGGGCAGCATCCATCTGTATTGAACTTTTCTGAACCAATTTTGATCCGGGTCAATATTTCGAGGGCGGGCCTTGTCTATACTTTTGCCTGAAAAAACAAAAGGGAGGCAAATCCATGCATCATATTATTAGAAAATCACTTCTTCTCACTCTATTGCTTGTCGGGATCTCACCTGTATCTCACGCCTTAGACCGGGACAACCTGTCCATAGATTTCAGGGTCATCAATATCAGCCCGAATGATTCAAGCGGCCCGATCGTTGCCGGAGGATCGGCCGTATCGGGAAGTGGGGTAGAGGTAGACAGTCAGACCACCCTGGATGTCTCGTTCAATTACAATCTGACCCCAAACATCGCTCTGGAGCTTCTTGCAGACATCCCTACGACACACAATGTCTCGGCGAATGGCCTGGGGGCACTCAGTGTACCCAACGGGACGGATATCATCGAGACCGGTGTTCTGCCACCTACCCTGTTCGTCCAGTACCAGTTCCTGCCCGAAGGAAAGATCCATCCCTATGCTGGAGTGGGCCTGAATTTCACCTGGTTCTATGACGAATCCCTGACAGGAGCGGCCAGAACGGCATTGGCGGCGCATAGCCTGAGTCTGGACAATTCGTTC
>RFGN01000040.1 GCA_003696645.1 Gammaproteobacteria bacterium
GTATGGATCCCCAATCGGAACATACAGGTTTGGGTATAGTTCAAGGGCTGATTCTGCAAGACCATCCGCAGACCTCGTATTTGTCGGAGTTGAATTTATATCCACCCAGCTAACATATGATAATACCACAATAACATCTGTCAAGTCTATTGCAGGGAATGAGCTCAGGTTTTATCAGGACTGGCCGTCTCTTGTATTCTATGAGCATGGCGGCCGCACTTTCACGATCTATCAGCCATTTGGTAAGGCTGGTGGAGTTGGTGGTGGCAGCTATCATAGTGGCTCCAATAGCTATTCCAGCTCTTTCGCACCGGGTAGCGATATTATCTTACGCAGTTTCCGACCGTTGCCGCTGAGTGGCAAACCACCATATACGATTGGCGAGACATTCTCGAAATACGATACATATTTCTACGGAATACCTAACACGGACCTCGTGCTTGCAGCTGGTGTATATAAATTGACTCTTTCTGCGAATAGTGGTATAACTTCGTCTTCATTTATGGGTGGTCCATACGAATTTCGCTGGTTCGATGTTGCAAGTAACTCCCTTATTGGCATCACGGGAGTTGTGAAGCATGCATCTTCGACAGACGTATACTTCGCACCGGCGGAAGCTATTGTGGTAGTCGGACACCAAGATGCAGTGCAAAATGAGAAAGGAGGCGTTTTCAGGGTGAGGAACGTGGGAACAACAACTATTCCAGAGTCACTACTGGACATGCTGTCACTGGAAGTGAAGAAGCTATCATGATGGAGCGGGTAAGAACATGAGCCACAAGATCAAAACCAACCTTGACCTGTCACAGATCTTCTACTTGGGAGAAATGACTACATCGCAGCGCCTAGGTGCAGCTGCTCAAGCAGGCGCGATGGTGTATGATAGCGATCTTGATGCCGTGTTCGTTCATACTGGAACTCAATGGGCCAAGATGGGATCCGAACCACCCACGCCAAACATCTCGGCTAACATGGGCAATGCCATCGTTGCCGGTTCCGACCAAGGGCCGTATATGTTCGGACGTGCCAATTATCATGCAATCAACGCACCAACCACCTTGGATTTCTCGACCGGAGTCCCGGACAATGGGGCAATATACTCAGTAGATGGGGCGCCGGGTGGAAGCACTATCACCATCACGAAAAATACCCGCCTTCCAATAATCCATATGGAATACTGTTTCATCCGA
>RFGN01000337.1 GCA_003696645.1 Gammaproteobacteria bacterium
AAACTCCTCTTCCTTCAACATCGCCAGCACCTGCTGCGCCTCCGGCAAACGCCCCTGGGCAATCAGCAAATCAGCCAGATGACGATAGATACCCTCATGAGAACGAAGGAATGACTTGCGCAGCGACTTGTCCAGACCCGCCTGTTGCTTGCGCATCGATTGCAACGTGTTCACCGCCTGCTTGCCAAAAAAGATCGCCGCTTCAGGTTGCTTCTGCTTGGCCAGCACGCTGCTCAACCAACGCTGAGAATGCACCAAAACAGAGGGAACGCCTGCATTCATGGCGACAGGCAACGAACGTTCGAGCAAAGACAACGCCTTGTCATAGGCGCCCATTTTGTAATACAGCCCCGCAAAGTTGTTCAGGCTCGTCGCATAATACGGATGCGACTCGCCAAGCGATTTCTTAGTGATCGCCAGAGCCTGCTGATACAGCGGCAACGCCTTGTCATAGGCGCCCATGTCCTCATACAGCACCGCAAGGTTGTGCAGGCTCGTCGCATAATCCGGATGCGACTCGCCAAGCGATTTCTTGGTGATCGCCAAGACCTGCTGATACAACGGCAACGCCTTGTCATAGGCGCCCATGTCCTCATACAGCCCCGCAAGGTTGTTCAGGCTCGCCGCAAAATCCGGATGCGACTCGCCAAGCGATTTCTTCCTTATTGCCAAGGCCTGCTGATACAACGGCAACGCCTTGTCATAGGCGCCCATGTCCTCATACAGATCCGCAAGGTTGTTCAGGCTCGTCGCGTAATCCGGATGCGCCTCGCCGAGCACTTTCTTCCTAATCGCCAAGGCCTGCTTCAGTAGAGGGAACGCCTTGCCATATGCACCCATTTTCATATACAGCCCCGCAAGGTTGTTCAGGCTCGTCGCATAATGTAACTTGGATGCCCTCCTAAAAAGATCCAACTTCTCGACCTCAAAAAATTCAAGTTCCTTTTTCGCTATCACTAGCGACTGCGTAAGCAATGGTAACGCCTTGTCATAGGAGCCCATGTTCTGATACAGAACTGCGAGTCTGTTCAGGGCAGACGCATAATATTGATTAACCTCGCCAAGCGCTTTTTTATAGACCGCCAGAACTTGCCGATACAAGGGCAATGCCTTCTCATAGGCACCCATTTTTGCATACAGGCCTGCAAGCCTGTTCATGCTCTTCGCATAGCCTATCAAATGGAGTCTGTTCAGCCCCTTCTCATTATCAATTGTTAATGGATTCGACTCGCCAAGTGCTTTCTTTTCTATTGTCACGGCCTGCTTCAGCAACGATAGCGCCTTGCTATGAGAATCCATATCTTCATACAGCACTGCAAGATGGGTCAGAACCCCAGCATATACGGAACTTTCTTCGCCATACTCACGAAGGATAAGGGAAGCAGCCTTATGAACGAATTTCAAAGCCTCGCTGAATTGATGAAGCGATTCATAGCAGGCGGCAATCAAGCCAAGCTCATTCCCAAAGTATTCGGGCCGGAGCTTCTCATCTATCTCCTGCGCCTGCCGGAATCTGGCAATCGCTTCCTCATAGCGCTTGGCCTTCTTTAAATCCTTACCCCAATCAAAATACAACTGGGCAAGCTTCTTCTTGGCTTGGATATATTCTCTGTGCTGTTCTCCAAACGCTTTCTTCCTGATCACCACCACCCGCCTGTATGCCTGCTCGGCAAGACCGAAGTGGCCCAATGCCTTGTGGGCTTCGCCTATCCATGCGGAGTCATCAGAAAATTCAATCGGACGGTATTTGGCATCAATCGCCACGGCCTTCTCAAAGAGCGTTATCGCCTGCGCATATTTCCCTTCTTCATACCGCTTCTTCCCCTGAAAGAAATACGCATCGGCTTGCTCGATCTGGGACTCTCGGGAAGTGTCCGCATGACTCGCTTCGGGCAAACACAGCAATAACGGAACAATGAGCAAGCTCAGCAACAATCTTCTTGCCTGAAGTGGCGTCCATTTTCTGGACAGGTAGCTAAAGCATGCCATCTGCGCCAGACTCACAGCCAGTTTCCCATCAGGATGA
>RFGN01000338.1 GCA_003696645.1 Gammaproteobacteria bacterium
GAACAGGGGAACATAATCACCCACCCCAGGAATTTTCGCGTAACTCCCCTCCAAAATAATTACGCCAGAATACCCAGCCGGATCAGGGTCAAAATGGAAAGTGCGCTTGGTATCCGACAGAGGGAATACCACGTCGGGGAATACACCCCCGGTAGAAGTTTGGCTTACGAGAGTTTGAATTGATGGCATATGTTGGCCCTCCGAGTTGTTGTTATCCGGTGGTATTTAGCGGCACCCAAGCGTCCCAGCGAATAATGTTCAGGAAACGCATAACAACGGGCATCAACCCTAAGTATTTTTATGACAAGCTCAACAGCTCGTTCAAAGAAATATCGAGAAAACAATAGGTTACGATACAATGCGTATCATCGTAGCTATCGGAACACGCCGATTGAACAGATGCTGCTGGACCCGAACGAGATCTGGTTCACCAAGGATTATCGCAAGCGGAAGAAATTGAAGCAGGCAACCCCGGCATGGGCGAACCATCGAGCCATTCGTGAGATATATCAGCAGTGCCTTCATCTGAATCAGCAATATCCGGGTATGGGCTTCACGGTCCATCACATCATACCCATCTCACATCCAAAGGTCTGTGGATTGCATGTGCCAGAGAATCTGACTATCGTCAGCAACTCCGCCAAGCAGCTTCTTGGCAGGAAGTTCAAGGAACCTTGACATATTCCTTGCAAATTGCTAGAAGCGAATGGGTTTGTGGAAAAGAGGTGGAGAATGGAGGATCGTTGGCGCGAATTCATTGGTGAGCGCAAGCAAATCCTCGTCCACTGCGAGGGGGATCTGATTGTGACCCCCAGCATCAAGTTCTGGATGTATTCCAAGACCATGTTCACCAGACTGCTTCGGTCCACCATGTATTTCTACATGGAGCCGAAGCCGGGTATCCGACTGGGGATCATCTCCAGCAAAAGCCGTGGCACCCCAGCAATTATGGGGGTGTATGGTGATATCATCGTTGAGTTTTGGTGGCGTCGTGCATATCGTCACCTGCATACTCGCTGGTTCAGGGACTGCGGAGGAAAAGTGATCTTCCACGAGAAATCCATCGAGGAAGACGTTTTCCGGAACCGTGATCCGCTACTCACCTCTATTTTTTCCGGTGATCTCAAGCGTGTTCTTGAAAACGAGCATTTCTCCGAACTGGGTTTCGAGGTTTTTGATCCAGACATCCCCTCGGAAGCTGCCATCAGTGCAGCAGAGGCCCTTCTATAGGGAATTTTCCCTTGACTTTTGGCTGCTCAAGTGGTATGCATCTCTTGAACAGAGAGGGAGGCACCCATCATGGCCAACACCGAGACCAAGACCGTTGACCTCACCATTCCTCGCGGGGTTGAGCACAAGTTCGTCCGCGAGGCGAAGAAGCTGGAAAAGAAATTTTCCGGTCGCTTCTTCTGGGAGAAGGTCGGGGAATCGGTCAACAAGGTTGATCCGGTTGACCGGGATGTCCCGACGGTTTACTACGACCCGACCCGTAAGGCGTATGTTCTTCCGGTCGTGGTCTATAGGGTGACGGCTACCCTCCCGAAGATTCCTGGTTGGAGCTACCTTGGAACCGTCACGTTCCGCGATGTCGGGCCGATTGTGCATGGCTTTGACAAGCACATCACGCCCGACGAGGCCATTGCGATGACCGAGGATCGTCATTGCGATCACTGCGGCCACCGTCGCAATCGCAACTTCTACGTCTTCATCTACAACGAGGAGACGGGCGAGATCAAAAAGGTGGGTAGCACGTGCATTAAGGACTTCTTCGGGACCACGCATCCTGAGATGTTCTTCGCTTTCTCGCTGTTCGCCAAGAAATCTTGGCGCGAGGATCTGAGTGGCTGCGGCGGCATCCTCTACCTCTACAACCTGAACAGCCGGGTTCAGTTCGCTATCAGCTCGATCCGGCATCATGGTTATTGCGCCATCCGGGGTACTGGGGATCCCACTGCTTTCAGGATGGTTTCCGAGCATACCACTGCCAAGTATCCCCTTGAGCTCAAGGCCACCAAAGAGGAGGCCGACGAGGCTATCGAGTGGATCCGTAATCGCCTCGACGGCGAGGATGCCAGCAATAGCTTCATCCACAACTCGAAGACGATTTTCGATCTCCCCGAGGACAAATACTTCGGGTATCGGTATGATGGCACCATCGCTTACTGGGTCAATCGCTGGATGACCCGGGATGCGGACGAGAAGCGTGCTGAGAAGAAGAAGCAATCTCAGCATGTTGGTGAGGTCGGGGATTTCCTGGAAATCAGCGGCATCATCACCAAGGCGATCACTCGTCGGCACCCCCGGTTCCGTTCTTGGAGCACCTTCATGGTCATTCAGGGGGATGACGGGAACCTGTATGTCGGCACCACTACCAATCATCTTGCGGAGAGTGGTAAGCGCATCACGGCTCGGGTGAAAATCAAGGAGCACTCCGAGTTCAACGGTGTCAAGCAGAACAAGGTCCGCATCACCAAAATCCGGGAGATTTCGGATGCGTGAATACTTGAAAGATGGAAAGTTCTACATCAAGCGCCAGCTTGCGATTTCCTATGTGCCGGAAGAGCCGCGCATCGACTGCGTATTCGAAGTTGATCTTCGTTC
>RFGN01000006.1 GCA_003696645.1 Gammaproteobacteria bacterium
ACAGCGCGCCACTCAGTCCCTTGTCGACGAGCATCGCATAGGTGAAGAAATAGACCGACAGCGTCAGGCCGATGATGACGCCGAGGCCCACGGCGATGTTTTCCTGGTTTTTTTTCAGCCTTTGCAATGTTTGTATGCGATCCTCTTGCCGGTTCGTCATGCCCGCTGCTCCCTGGTCCATGATGCAGCTGCGGATGCTAGGGCGTCAGCGGAGGCAAGCCAATGCCGCATCAGATTCGATCTCAGAAATTAGCCCGATTTCCCTGCCGACTTCGACGGAGGTCCATCAATGTGCTATATAACTCTGGGCGACAAACAAACGGAGGGCTGAAACATGAACGTTCTAAAGAAGACTGTGTTCCTGTTGGTTTTAAGCTGCATTTTTTTGGCAACTGAGACTTCTTTTGCAGGTGAGGTTTGGGGGTTCGTGGGTCTGGACTCAACAACCCCAGGTATGTTTCTCGACGTGGAGCTCATCGATCGAAAAACCGGAGAGGTCGTTGACGAGGATTCCACCAATGTTTTTGGCAAGTATTCGTTCAAGGATGTTGAGCCGGGTAAATATCTGATTCGCGTTGGGGAAATTCAGCGGAAGGTGTTCGTAAAATCAGGTGAAAAGAGATTGGATATTGATCTGAGCGACCCTAAAGGGCGAATGGACTATTCAAAAGCCGGCAGAAATACCAAATCGGGCAAACGCGCAGCTCATGGTTCTGGAAATAATGTCGAATTGGCCCGCCAGATTGCCGGCCTTTGGTGGGGGTATTCAGGGTCTACTGAACGGAGTATAGGTCTATGTTCGGACGGAAGTTATTTCGACAGTACCGAATCAAGTTATTCTGGAAGGGATTTTGATTCGCTGGGAAACGAAACCATGGCCTGGGGCTCAGCAAGCCAGAGCGGTGGTCAAGGTAGCTGGACGATTCAGGGGGATGGAAACTCTGGCACGATTTATATCCAATATAGGAACGGTACCTCGGCTTCTGTGAATTATCGCCAGATAGGTGATCCGGGGTGTCTTTCATTTGATGGAAACACGCTTTGCAGAAAGTCGGCTTCCTGCCGTTAGTCTTTGCTGGTCTTATCTTCGTCTATGAATGGTTCTTCCACGGCGTGATTCAGGGTTTGACCTACCTGTATCTGGCGCCGGAGAAGTAGTCCTGTCCTGGACGGAAAGCCGGAAGGGAGCGGCATGCCGCTCCCTTCGCTCATTCGGGATTCGAGGATTCGGGATGGGGGTCGGG
>RFGN01000339.1 GCA_003696645.1 Gammaproteobacteria bacterium
AGCCTCGACAGTTACAGCGCTCAACTTTATCAGATCATCGATGCTTCAGCAGGTGTGACTTATGAAGTGTCAGCCTGGGCAAAGATCAGCGACGAACCAACCAGCTATGCCGAGCTCTATTTCGGATTCCTCGATGCCAACGATCAGTTGCTGGGGGATTACATCATCCAACCCATTCAGAATAACCTCACCGAATACACTTTCTTTTCTTTCGTCGGAACGGCACCGGCCGGCACCGCCAAAGTAGAGATAGGTGCCTACAAAGAAGGGGACTCCAACAGCTCACTTTTTGTAGATGACTTTTGTATCACAGTTACCAGCCCACCGGGTGGCGGCCCCTATGACCTTGGGTGCGGATGTTCTGACAACCTGGTACCAAATGGTGGGTTTGAGGAGCTTTTCAATCCCAATTTCAACCTCAGCATACAAGGTAGTCCGGCCATGGCCCTCGGCAACGGCAACCAAACCGTAAAACCCTGGACGCCGGGTTTGACATCTGATTACATGTTCCTCATAGACGACACACAGGACAATGTAAACAACCCGGAAGGCGACTATTTCGTATGGCTGCCCAACAGCGACGATTGCTGGGTGTCCTCTACGGATTTCTCCAATCAACTGAAACTGGAGGATGGAGAAACCTATACCTTCTGTTTTTATGCGGCTTCCTGGGCCGAGTCTCTCGGTTCGAATGGATTGCCAGATGGTGGGCCGGCCACCCAAAAGGCCGCCATCCTGAAACTGGAATTTACCTATGTAAGTGGATTTGCCACCGCCCAACAATGGTCTGTGCCCCAAAGTGAATCCTTTGGCAACCTGGCCTGGAAGAAATTTGAATACACCTTCACTTACGACAGCCAGGATCCCATTTCAAACTTCGTGTTCACTTCATCCAGGCAGGATGTAGGTGTGGCCATTGATGCAGTGAACTTGTCGAAGGTGAACTGCCCGCAGGAAACGGATTGCGGAACAGGAGGTCTCTCTTACCAAAAGTGGGGCGGCA
>RFGN01000340.1 GCA_003696645.1 Gammaproteobacteria bacterium
ACGCGGCCTATTACACCTCGCCCATCCAGGCACCTGCGGCGGGGCTGGCGGCCTTGTTTGCAGTGGAATACGCCACGGCTCGCCTCTGGCAACGTTGGGGCGTTCAGCCGGCTGCCCTGCTGGGCCACAGCATGGGCGAGTACACCGCAGCCTGCCTGGCCGGCGTCATGGACCTGGAAACGGCCCTCGGACTGGTGGCCGTGCGGGGCAAGCTCTTCGAAAGCCTGCCCGCCGATGGCGCCATGCTGAGCGTGCCGCTGTCAGAGGAAGAGTTGAAACCCTGGCTGGGGCCGGAGCATTGCATCAGCGTCATCAACCGGCACGACAGCCTGGTGGTGAGCAGCACCGCCGAAGGCATTGATCAACTGCACAACAAACTTGACGCAGCAGGCATCGAATGTACCCGCCTGCACATTGCCGTGGCGGCGCATTCGCCGCAGGTGGAACCCATTTTGGAGGCCTTCGGGAAATACCTCGCTTCGGCAAAATTGAAAGCCCCGGCGCTGCCGGTAGTCTCCAACGTGACTGGCACCTGGCTGACGGATGAGCAGGCCATTTCGGTGGACTACTGGCTCAGCCACCTGCGCAACACCGTTCGCTTTCACGATGGCCTGAGCACCCTCTTCCGCTTTTCTGAAGAAAAACCACTGACGCTTTTGGAAACCGGCCCCGGGCAGACCCTTTCCGGTTTTGCACGCCTGCATCCGCAACGGAAAGGCCAGGCCGTTCTGGCCAGCATCCGGCACCCGCGGGAGCAGACGGCAGATCGTTCTTTCATTCTGAAAAGCCTGGCCCAGCTCTGGGTGCAGGGCTTCGACATAAACTGGCAGCAGTTTTACGCCCACAAAAACTGGCGACGGCTGCCCCTGCCAACCTATCCCTTTGAAAAACAGCGGCATTTTCTGCCGCCGGCAATGGTGGAAACCCTACAGACCATTGCCCTAAGGACAATAACCACCTTACCACCCACCCCCGAAGATTCAAGACCAACCATGAGTCAACCCACTAAAACCCGCAAGGATGTCCTCACTGACGAGGTGCGGAACATCCTGTATGAACTCAGCGGCATGGATCCGGAAAGCATGGACCCTTCGGCTGCGTTCCTGGAATTGGGCTTCGACAGCCTGTTCCTCAGCCAGGCCGTCATTCGTTTCAACAAGCGCTTCAACAGCCAGCTCTCCTTCCGGGCCCTCTTTGAGGAGGTGCCGACAATAGCGGCTTTGGCGGCTCATTTGGATGAAACCCTGCCGGCAGGTGTCTTTGAACCGGAGGTTACCCCTTCCCTCGAGTCTGGGCAACCTCAACAATATCAACAGTTTCAACAATCTCAACAACCCGGAACGGTCACCCCCCTGGCCCCCCTCGAGGGGGGAGCTCGCCAGTTGCAAAAGCCCGGGCAGCTTCAACAATCTCAACAGTCTCAACAGTCTCAACAATACGTAGAGGATTCCCCTCTGGCAACGCTCATCCAGCAGCAGTTGAATTTGATGCAACAGCAACTTGATTTGCTGAGGGGCACCACTCAACCTCCTGGGCTTAACCCCTCTCAACCCCTCTCAACCCCTCTGAACCCCTCTCAACAGTCTCAACAGTCTCAACAGTTTCAACAACCCGGAACGGTCACCCCCCTGGCCCCCCTCGAGGGGGGAACTCGCCAGGAGCAACCTCCCGGGCAGCTTCAACAGTCTCAACAATTTCAACAGTCTCAACAATCCGCAGGGGATTCCCCCCTTGCAACGCTCATCCAGCAGCAGTTGAATTTGATGCAACAGCAACTTGATTTGCTGAGGGGCA
>RFGN01000341.1 GCA_003696645.1 Gammaproteobacteria bacterium
CCGTTTTTTGGTGGGATGGCCGGCGACGACCGGACGCTGTCGGGCAGTTATGTTTTTACGAAGGGCAAAGAGACCAACCACGGCGTCATGGCCCTCGTGCTCGATGCCGACAAAGTTGAACTGCAAGGCACAGCAATTACCGGGTGGAAAAAGATGGGCATCTCCCGCACCGTGACCCATAGCAAAGGCAACCTCCTCTATGCCATTGACGACCAGCCCGCTGTGGACATGTACCTGAAATACCTGGGCCGGGAAGATCGCACCGGGGACAAAGAATACAAAGTGCTCGATGAGCTGTCCATGCACTATCCGTTCATTACGCCCAGGGACAACGGCGAAACCGTGCTCCGCACACCATTGAAAATTGACCATGCTGAAAACGCCCTGGTCATTGACGTGGAAATGCCCACCGGCACCCAGTTCTGGTTTTCCATGCCACCCGACTTCGACATCGTGGACCATATCATGCACAGTGCTTCCAGGATGAAAGAAGTGACCCGCATGGAAGCCGACGCACTGCTCATCTTCTCCTGCGCCGGACGGGTGGATGTGCTGGGGCCTTTGATTCAATCCGAAAATGAAGGTTTGCAAAAAATATGGAACAGTCCCATGGCTGGATTTTTCACCTATGGTGAGTACGGGCCTGACCCCTCTGGCAATCGGGAATTTCATTCGGGCGCCTGCTGTTGGGTGGCCATTCAAGAAAAATCATGAACGAAACGCACCAACAACTACTGGACTTCATAGAGACCAAGACCGGCCTTTCTGAAGAGGATAAAGCCGCTTTTTTGAAATTATTGAAAGCGGCTGACCGGGCCTTGACCATCTCGGACTTCAAGTTGGACCGAACGGAAAAAGTGAAGCGCACCACGGCCATCCTTCTCGAAGAAACCATTGAAGAGCTGGAACAAAAACGGGCGGCCATCGAGCAGACCAACGCCGCCCTGAACCAGTCGCTGGAAGAACTCAAGGCCACACAGGCGCAGCTCATCCAGGCTGAGAAAATGGCCAGCCTTGGTGAACTGACTGCCGGCATCGCCCACGAGATTCAAAACCCGCTGAATTTCGTCAACAACTTCAGCGAGGTGAGCAAAGAACTGCTCGAAGAGATGAAAGAGGAACTGGAGGCGGGCAACCTGGAGGACGTGCGGGAAATTGCCGACGATGTCATCAGCAATTTGGAAAAAATACTGCACCACGGCAAACGGGCGGACAGCATCGTGAAAGGCATGCTGATGCACAGCCGCACCAGCAAAGGCGAAAAGGAGGCAACCGACCTCAACGCCCTCGTGGACGAGTACCTGCGCCTGGCCTATCACGGCCTTCGGGCAAAGGACAAAAGCTTCAACGTGACCCTGGAAACAGACTACGATGAGACCATCGGAAAAGTGGACATCATTCCGCAGGAAATCGGCCGGGTCATCCTGAACCTGATGACCAATGCCTTCCATGCAGCGACTGAAAGGAAGAACCGGCTCCAGAATGATTTTCAGCCAAAGGTGACCATTCAGACGAAAAAATCAGCAAAGCAGATTCTGATTTCGATTGCTGACAATGGCGGCGGCATTCCCGAAGAAATTTCCAATAAGATATTCCAGCCCTTTTTCACCACCAAACCAACGGGGCAGGGAACGGGATTAGGGCTGAGCCTGAGCTACGACATTGTGAAAGCCCACGGCGGAAAATTGCATTTTGAAACGCAAGCGGACAGGGGCACTACATTTTTTATTGAACTGCCTTCAAGTACCTGATTTATGCAAATCACGAAAAAAATAGAAGCCGAAATTCTCCAGGTCATGGATGACTACTGGGGCAGCTATTTAAGGGGCGACCTGCAAACCTGGGCATCCTATCTGCCGGATGATTACCGGAACATTGGCAGTACAAAAGAAGAGATATGGAACAGTAAAAAAGAGATTGTCGATTATACCAACAGTCTGTATG
This sequence comes from Gammaproteobacteria bacterium, assembly GCA_003696645.1. GTDB lineage: Bacteria > Pseudomonadota > Gammaproteobacteria > J025 > J025 > J025. Next base: position 1,945 of record RFGN01000341.1, read on the forward strand.
AACAGATCGTGGGCATGGCCGAACTGAGGAATAAAAAGACACAAATCATCCCTTACGACCCGTACCTCATGGTGCATGAGTTGGGTGATATTTATGTCAA
>RFGN01000041.1 GCA_003696645.1 Gammaproteobacteria bacterium
GACCGGTGTTCTGCCACCTACCCTGTTCGTCCAGTACCAGTTCCTGCCCGAAGGAAAGATCCACCCCTATGCCGGAGTGGGCCTGAATTTCACCTGGTTTTATGACGAATCCCTGACAGGAGCGGCCAGAACGGCATTGGCGGCGCATAGCCTGAGACTGGACAATTCGTTCGGGGTTGCAGCCCAGGGAGGCGTCGATTTTGATCTGAATGAAGACTGGGCCATCACGGCAGACATCAAGTATATCAAGATCAATACCACTGCCAAATTTACAACCGCACTTGGCGCCACCAGCGTTGATGTGGATATCGATCCGTGGGTATTCGGTCTCGGTGTTACCCGTTATTTCTAGATTTTTCCTGCTGGATTTCCCGGCACGCTTCATGTGTGCCGGGTATCTTCTTATTCCAGGTAGGTCGCCTTGCTCAACAGGGTCGTCACAAATTGACCGTATTTTTTTTGTTTTTCCTCGGAAAGAAGCCTGAACATCCCGGCAAATGAAGACCGCATATATCGTTCTGTGAACCCTACAACTTCCAGCACATCAGTCACTCTCTCTCCTGAACACAGATGTTGCAGGATCTCGCCATTTTTGGCATCCATCCTGACATTGACAGCATCAGGGCGACCAAACAGGTTATGGATATCACCCAATGTCTCCTGATAGGCACCGACCATAAAAATCCCATAGAGTGCACCACATCGTGTATTTTCCTCGGCAACCGGCAGAAAAGGTTCTACCTGATCATTGACCACATACTGGTCCACTCTTCCGTCCGAGTCACAGGTCATATCCACGATAACCGCATCACGCGTCATCGGCGCCCCAAGATGCTGCAACGGCAGCACTGGAAAGACCTGACCAAGCCCCCAGGCATCCGGTATAGACTGAAACAGGGAAAAATTGCAGAACAGCTTGTCTGCCAGATGCAAACGCAATTGTTCCAAAAGTTCACGTTCAGCGCGTTGACCGGAATCAAGATGTTCAACCAGAAATTCAATGGATTGTCGCCATAAACCCTCGGCCACACTTCGCCAGTGCAACGACATGTCTGAATGGATAAACCGGTGCCGTATGTCCTCGATCGTGTCCCGTATATCATGATACATTTCCGTAAGTGGACGTTCATGACGTTGATCAAACAGCCTTCTGAGGGTCTGTATCTCTGCCGGCACATCCCCCCCATCATTTCCATAATCCACCAGTGGAGAAGAGTTTTCATGGCGTTCCTGATTCACCACCTCGGTTATCAGTACAGCATGATGTGCAGTCAGCGCTCTGCCTGGTTCATTGAACAGCTTCGGGAAGGGGACCGAATGCTGGGAAAAAACTGTTTCCAGAGTATCAACAACAGCATGGGCATAATGTTCCAGTGAATAGTTCATGGAAAAATCGGAACGTGTCCGACTGCCGATATAGTCCACTGCCAGTCCACCACCGATATCCATAGCCTGCAGGGAAACACCAAACCGACTCAGCTCGCAATAATACCGGGCAAATTCTTTCAGCCCTGTTTTGATGTCGCGAATATTGGCAATCTGCGACCCCATATGGGTATGCAGCAGCTCCAGTCGATGTCCCTGTTTACTGATTTCATTAACAAGAAACGGGACCTCGCTTGCCGAGAGGCCAAATTTTGATTTGTCTCCCCCTGAATTTTGCCAGTTCCCCCTGGCAATGGAAGTCAGGCGGACACGCAGTCCCAGGCGAAAAGAAGCAGCCAGCGCAGCGGAAAATTCCTGACCCACCTCCTTGAAAAGTTCATACTCGGAACGTTTTTCAAGCACCAGATAGATCGGCACTCCGAGTTCATGGACGAGAAAGGCCAGACGTATATAGTCGCGGTCCTTGTAACCATTGCAGATAATACACAAATCCTGGCCATGACGGGGGTGAACGATATAACTCATGGCAGCCAACAATTCTGCCTTGGTGCCCACTTCGAGCCCCCCACCACCCTCCAGTACGGCCTCTATGACATCACGTTGTTGATTCACCTTGACCGGATACATGGGTCGATAGGCCCCAGTATCCCCCACCTGTGTCAAAGCCTTCTGAAAGGCCTCGGACATCTCCCTGACGCGATATTCGATCATGTCCAGAAAGCGCAGCAGAAGCGGTCTCTGCAATCCCATGCCGGCGGCCTTTTGCAGTACTGCCGCAAGATCAATACCATCCTCTTGCTTCCCTTTTCGAGGATGGGCATGCAGCGATCCTGTCCTTTCATCGATACTGAAAAACCCCTCAGACCAGTTGCTGAGGTTGTAAACATGATTCGAGTTGTTTTGGTGGGGGGTCATCCAGTTTTTTCTTGTAGCCTGATATCTAAATCGGTAATCTTAACGGCATCATCGCGTTGGATACAAGGACATCATGTTACAAAATCTCTCTCCCAAGTCATGGTTTACCGAGGCCAGTGAAGAAACCGGTGTCGCCTTTTCGCTTCACCTCAAGGCACATCTGCATCATGAGGTCACCCCCTATCAGACCATTGATGTCTATGACACCACTACCTTTGGTCATCTCATGACCATTGACGGTTTGACAATGGTATCGGAGCGTGACAATTTCATCTATCACGAGATGATGACCCATCCCGCCCTGTTTGCCCACCCCGACCCTGCTTCAGTAGCCATCATCGGCGGGGGCGATTGCGGCACGCTCCGGGAGGTATTGAAGCATAACGATGTCAAGAGCGCTGTTCAGATCGAGATTGATGAACGGGTCACTCGCGTGGCCGAGCAATTCTTTCCAGATCTGTGTGGGAGCAATGATGACCCACGTTGCCAGCTCCTGTTCGATGATGGCATCGCCTGGGTAAACAGTCAGCCCGATCAGTCTCTGGATATCCTGATCATTGACAGCACGGATCCAGTCGGCCCAGCAGAGGGTCTGTTCTCCAGACCATTCTATCAACAGGCCAGTCGTGTGTTGAAACCAAATGGTATCCTCATCCAGCAGAGTGAATCGCCCCTCCTCCATGACACCCTGATTCAATCCATGCATTTCGCCATGCGAGAAGCTGGTTTTACGGATACCGCTACCCTGACCTTCCCGCTTTGCAGCTATCCCTCAGGCTGGTGGAGTGCCACACTGGCCAGCTGTGAACTCCTCAAACGACAGCCCAGGGAGGACAAAATTATCGGTAGTCGCCTTTCGATGAGGTATTATAATGAACATGTTCACCGGGCGTCCTTTGCGCTTCCCCAGTTTTTACAGACATTACTGAATCAAGTCTAGCGAGGTATCATTATGGGATTTCTTGAAGGAAAAAAGGCACTCATTGTCGGACTGGCCAGCAACCGTTCCATCGCCTGGGGAATCGCACAGGCCATGAAACGAGAAGGGGCCGATCTTGCCCTGACCTATCAGAACGAAAAACTGCGGGATCGTGTCGAAAAGATGGCCAGCGAACTGGACTCCGACGTGGTGGTGGAATGTGATGTCAGCAGCGATGAAAACATTGAACGACTTTTTGATCATCTCGATGATTTCTGGGACCATCTGGATATCATCGTACATTCGGTTGCCTTCGCGCCCCGTGATGAACTGAGCGGCGAATATCTGGACTGCGTGACACGACAGGGGTTTCTGACCGCACATGAGATCAGCTCATACAGCTTTGCGGCGCTGGCCAAGGCAGGCCGCAACATGATGATGGGCCGCAATGGCGCCCTGCTGACCCTGAGCTACCTGGGGGCCGTCCGAGCCATGCCCAACTACAATGTCATGGGTCTGGCCAAGGCCAGCCTTGAGGCCAATGTTCGCTACATGGCCCAGTCACTGGGGCCCGATGGGATCCGGGTCAACGCCGTCTCGGCCGGACCGATCAAGACCCTGGCTGCCGCCGGCATCGGTGGATTCAAGAAATTTCTCGACCATGTGGAAAACACTGCTCCGTTGCGACGCAATGTCACCATCGATGATGTCGGCAATGCCGCCGCCTTCCTGTGTTCGGACCTGGCCTCCGGGATCACTGGTGAAATCACCTACGTGGATTCCGGTTTCAACATAGTCGGCATGTGAGACACAGGGTCTGTAACGATCCTGGTGGCTTGGCTATCCAGTTTCTCCGTCATCCACGTCGGGTTTTTCAGGCCTGGTTGACTGGCTCTGCGAAAGCCTTTACCACTCACAATAAGAAAGGGGCCCATACAGGCCCCTTTTTTTCGGTTCTTCAGTTTAGAAGTTTAGATGCTGTGCTCTAATTCGTGCTGACGACTATCGAAATCATCCTCTTCGTCATCATGGTCTGAATCATCTTCGTGATCATCATCTGAGGTCTCCGTATCCCCACATGAACCGTGTGTCTCAGAGTAATCGCCACCATCGTCATCATGACCGTCATGGTCTGAGTCATGGCCTTCATGATCTGAGTCATGGCCTTCATGATCACCATCGTCATCATGGCCGTCATGCTCTGAGTCATGATCATCCCCTTCGTCACTGCAGGGAGAGGGGTTGCAGTCGTCGGAACCGTGTGTTTCAGAGTGATCGTCACCATCGTCATCATGACCGTCATGGTCTGAGTCATGGCCTTCATGGTCTGAGTCATGGCCTTCATGGTCTGAGTCATGGCCTTCATGATCTGAGTCGTGGCCTTCATGATCACCATCGTCATCATGGCCGTCATCGTCACCATCGTCCTCACCATCACTTTCGGTCTCGGAATCACCCTGACAATTTCCGCCAGAAGCCCGAATCGCCGAAGAGAGTGAAGCAACCTGCAGGGGAGCATCATCGCCGGCAATACTGCTTAATGTCACAGTATGCGGTTCACCTTCATGACCATTCCAGGTAACCGTC
>RFGN01000042.1 GCA_003696645.1 Gammaproteobacteria bacterium
ATATCCATCGCCTGAATCATCTCTATCAGTCCAACCTTAACACCAATCAGGTAACCCTGATAGAAGGCAAGGCACAATTGATCAATCAAACAACCATAGGAGTCCATGGAGATCGCCTATCTGCCGATCACATATTGGTTGCCACCGGTGGATATCCCTCGCGGCCAGACATTCCAGGCGCTGAACTGGGGCTGACCTCAGATGATTTTTTCGAGCTTGAATCCCCCCCCAGACGCGTTGCAGTCGTAGGAGCAGGGTATATTGCTGTTGAATTATCAAGTATTTTCAACGCACTGGGTTGTGATACGGAACTGTTTCTGAGACATGAACGCCCTCTCAGAAGCTTCGACAGCCTGCTCGGCAACAGTTTGATAGAATCATTCAATCATCAAGGGATCAGGACCCATTCCCACACCTTGCTCAAGGCTCTGAAACCACATGGCAACACCTTTTCTCTGAAAGATGATAAAGACCAAATCTATCCTGATTTCGATCAGGTATTCTGGGCAACGGGCAGAACACCAAATACGCGTGATCTCGGGCTTGAAGAAGCGGGTGTGGAATTGACACCAACTGGACATATCCAGGTGAACAGTGAATTTAACACCAACGTCGATTCGATATTTGCTGTTGGAGATGTCACACTTTACCCTCCTCTCACTCCAGTTGCCATCGCCTGCGGAAGATATTTGGCAGATCGACTCTTCGGTGCCTCTCCGGCCTTGCTGCCTCGCACTGATACCATCCCCACCGCCATATTCAGCCATCCTCCAGCGGCAACGGTCGGCCTTTCAGAGCATGAAGCTGTAGCCCAATATGGCAGGGATGCTGTTCTGGTCAAAAACACCTCCTTCAAGCCCATGTATTACGGGCTATCAAGGGCGTCATCGGAGTCACGCATCAAGGTTATCCTTCTCAAACAGGATCAGCGCCTTCTCGGCTTTCACATGGTCGGCAAAGATGCCGATGAAATCATTCAGGGTATGGCCGTCGCCATCAATGCAGGCGCCACTTTCAATGACTTGAGACAGACAATAGCTGTCCATCCTACCAGCGCAGAGGAAATAGTTCTGCTAAAATAGCGGTCTTGTACCCTGGAATTCGTTAACAGCATGCCCTCCATAGAAGCCTTTAATGGGGTATCCCCGATATTGGATGCCCGAGTCTTCGTCCATCCCTCTGCATCCGTGATCGGAAAGGTATCGATAGGATCGGACAGTTCTCTATGGCCCATGTCTGTCGCAAGAGGGGATGTGCACTCCATATGCATTGGTCAGCGTACAAATATTCAGGACGGTTCAGTGCTACATGTCACTTCAGATAACCCTTTCACCCCCGGAGGTTACCCGCTTACAATAGGGAATGATGTCACAGTGGGTCATGGCGCCATTCTGCATGCCTGCACCATCGAAGATTTCTGCCTGATCGGGATGGGGGCAACTGTTCTGGATGGAGCCTTTCTCCCGCCTGAAACGATGATCGCAGCGGGTAGTCTGGTTCCGCCAGGAAAAAGGCTTGAAGGAGGTTTTTTGTGGATGGGCAACCCTGCTCGAAAGGCACGGCCTTTGACTGACAAGGAGCGTGAATACCTGGTCTTTTCAGCGAATCACTATGTCAGCCTGAAAAACGAATATCTGTCCAACCTGCAGGATTGAGTAGCGTGTCAAAGAAACAAGCATCCGGTTATCAGTTTGAGGCATCCCTTGAAAAACTGGAAAATATTATTGAGCAGCTTGAACAGGGTGATCTTTCTCTGGAACAATCACTTGAACTTTTCGAGACAGGGATTTCTCTGACCAAACAGTGCCAAAAATCCCTGCAACGTGCTGAAAAAAGAATCTCCGTTCTGCGTGAAAAGAATGGAGAGCTGTTCCTGACCCCCTACGAGGGACACTCCTCCACCGATACAGAAGATTAGACCGAAAAACATGGATCTTGGCAGTCGCCTGTCAGAATGGCAGAAACGAATAGAAAACAAACTGCATCAACTTTTACCCGAGGCAAATATTCAACCTTCCCGCCTCCATGAAGCCATGCGCTATAGCGTACTTGGTGGTGGCAAGCGAATCAGGCCCATCATGATGTACAGTGCCGGAATGATGCTTCAGGTCCCAATTGACTATCTCGATATACCTGCTTCTGCCATAGAAATGATTCACGTCTACTCTCTTATACATGATGATCTGCCGGCCATGGATGATGATCATCTTCGTCGTGGCAAGCCTACCTGTCATATCAAGTTTGATGAAGCGACGGCCATCCTGGCGGGCGATGCGCTTCAGGCACTGGCCTTCTATATATTGAGCCACCAGCTTTCTCATGATATGAAACCCGAAAAGCAACTGGCACTGATCCGCATGATATCACTGGCCAGCGGCTCAAGGGGCATGGCCGGGGGACAGGCGATCGATCTGGAGGCAACAGGTCATTCCCTGGATATCGCTGAACTCGAGAACATGCATATCCACAAGACAGGTGAACTGATCAGGGCCAGTCTGCTGACCCCCACCTTTTTTGTGAATCTGGACAATGAAGAGATCGCCGCACTGAATCACTACGCCAAATGTCTGGGACTGGCCTTCCAGGTCAAGGATGATATCCTTGACGTCACGAGCGATACTGCTACCCTGGGGAAACAGGCTGGGGCTGATGCGGATCGTCTCAAGGCCACTTATCCCTCACTTGTGGGACTGAAGGCTTCAGAGGAGATACTGGCATCGCTACTCGAAGATGGACTCAAAAGCCTGGAAATATTTGGCGAACGGGCTGCTCCGCTGATTCAATTGGCCAAGTACATTGTCAACCGCACCCATTGACCCTGAACATGACGATTCCACTGCTGCAACAGATCGATCTGCCAGAAGATCTCAGAAAACTGCCTCAATCTGATCTGGTGCAGCTCGCCGATGAACTGCGCCAGTATACGATCGATTCTGTGTCGCATTCTGGAGGGCATCTGGCTGCCGGGTTGGGGGTCATTGAACTGACGATTGCCCTGCATTATGTTTTCAACACCCCTGATGACAAGATAGTCTGGGATACCGGTCATCAAAGTTATCCTCACAAGATCCTGACAGGGCGTCGTAACAAGATGTCGACCATTCGAAAGACAGGGGGACTGGCTGGATTTCCAAAAATGGAAGAAAGTCCGTTTGACAGCTTTGGTGTGGGGCACTCCAGCACTTCCATTTCGGCTGCCCTGGGCATGGCGGTTGCCTTTGCCGAAAGGCATTCTCCCAATCAGGCCATAGCTGTAATTGGCGATGGTGCCATGACAGCCGGGCTGGCCTTCGAGGCACTGAACCACGCCGGAGACCTTCCGCATAATCTTCTGGTCATCCTGAATGACAATGCCATGTCTATTTCAGAAAATGTAGGCGGTTTGTCAAAGTATCTCGGCAAACTCATGGCGAGCAGGCTCTATATTGCCGTCAAATCCGGCAGTGAACGTGTTCTCAAACATATGCCTCCTGTGTGGGAACTGGCCAAAAAGGCGGAGGAACATGTCAAGGGCATGATCATCCCTGGCACATTGTTTGAAGAGTTGGGGCTCAGCTACTTTGGACCTCTGGATGGCCACGATCTTCCCACCCTGATCCAGAAACTGAGAAACATCCAGTCTGTGGAGGGACCCAAGATTCTGCATATCAGCACTTGCAAGGGAAAAGGTTATCCACCCGCAGAGAAAAATCCATGTGGTTATCACGGCGTCACGCCTTTTGATCTGGATACCGGAAAAAGCAGAGAGAAGAAAAAAAATCCACCAACCTATACCCAGGTCTTTAGTGAATGGTTATGCCATGCAGCAGATGCCAACAGGAATCTGATTGGCATTACTCCGGCGATGCGAGAGGGATCCGGACTGGTTGCCTTCTCGGAAAAATATCCAGATCGTTACTTTGATGTTGGCATTGCAGAGCAGCATGCTGTGACCTTTGCCGCAGGCGCAGCAGCTGAAGGGCTCAAACCGGTCGTTGCAATCTATTCCAGTTTTCTGCAACGTGCCTATGATCAACTTATTCATGATGTCGCACTGCAAAACCTGCCGGTTGTATTTGCAATTGATCGCGCCGGTATTGTTGGCCCTGATGGGCCCACCCATGCCGGAACCTTTGATATCAGCTTTCTGAACTGTATTCCTAACCTCATCATCATGACTCCTGCAGATGAAAGGGAGTGCTGGAAGATGCTCAATACCGCCCTGCTCCATCCTGGGCCCACAGCGGTGCGTTATCCCAGGGGCTGTGGTCCAGGCACCGACTATCTGGCTGGTAATGAGGCACTCACAATCGGAAAAGCAGAAATCATTCGCCGGGGCGAAAAGACAGCAATTCTGGCATTTGGAAGCATGGTCGCTATCGCAAGAGAAACAGGTGACAGGATCAATGCCACTGTGGTCAACATGCGATTCGTCAAACCCATGGATGTCAATCTACTTGAAGACATCGTGGCCTCACATGATTACATCGTCAGCATAGAGGAGAATGCCTTAAATGGTGGAGCTGGCAGTCAAATTGCACTATGGATGGCCGAGCGAGGCCATGCCAACAGATTCCTGCCAATCGGGATCCCTGACCATTTTACAACCCATGGAAACCGACAGGACATCCTGCAACAATGTGGCCTGGATACAGATACAATTCAGCAGCGTATAGAAAAGCATTTCTGCTGATTCCTGCATTCATGCATAGATATAACTGGTTACGATTCCGAAATTTTCAGTCAATGATTGTTGCAGGGATGTCGTAGGTCGGATGCGCCATGACTTGCCCAGCTCGATACAACCTTCATATTCAGAGGTGGCATAACGCAAAAATACCGGGCACCGCCCCTTTGTTGCTGCACTTAACTGACTTTTCAGTTTTTGCAACGCTCCATTTTTCATCATTTCCCTCGATACTCTCAGCTCGAGATGCTTGACCCGACTCTCTCTGGCTTCATCGAGCGTCTGGACCTTTTCTACACGAAGACGCAGTCCTCCACTGAAGTCGTCATGATCCACTGTTCCCTCCACGACAAGCACCTCATCAACCTGCAATTTTTCCTGGTAGGTCTCATAGCATTTTGCGAACAGGGCGGCATCCAGTTTCCCTGTTGCGTCATCGAGCGTCACGAAGGCTATCCTTTCCTGCTTTCGAGTCATCATGACCTTGATCGCCCTGACACAGCCTGCAACAGTAATCATCCTGTCAGGATTCGGACGTAGATCAGCGATGCGTCTGCTGAACATTTGTGTGACTTCCTCCTCGTAGAGATGGAAAGGATGGCCTGTAAGATACAAACCAAGCGTCTCCTTCTCCCCCTGCAGGCACAACCGATCAGACCATTCAGGTATGTCATCCAGGATCATTCGACTCACATCCTGGACACCAGCCGGTTGCAGTCCGTGGTCAACAGCAAAAAGATCTTCCTGTCCGGCGTGACGATTGCGTGTTGTTTGCTGTCCCAGTTTCATCACCTTTTCCAGACCTGCCATCATCACTGATCGGGCATGTCCTAATGAATCCAGGGCACCAGCACGAATCAGTGATTCCAGGGTTCGGCGATTCAGGCGACTGGTATCAACGCGTAGACACACATCCATAAGGTCCTGGTATCTGCCGTGCTGTTCACGTTCAGCAATCAACAAATCGACAACACCCTGCCCGACCCCCTTGATGGCCCCCAGGCCATAACGTATCTTTCCATTCGATACGGAAAAGTGGTATTGGCTGGTATTGATGTCTGGGGCCAGAATCTCAAGCGTCATCCTCCGACATTCTTCCACAAGATCAACTACCTTGTCGGTATTGTCCATGTCAGACGACAGCACTGCTGCCATGAACTCCGCAGGATAATTCACCTTCAACCAGGCTGTCTGGTAGGAAAGTAGTGCATAGGCTGCAGAATGGGACTTGTTGAATCCGTAACCGGCAAACTTCTCCATAAGATCAAATACATGTGAAGCAATGCTACGATCGACCCCCTTTTCCATGGCACCATGCATGAAGATATCACGTTGTTTTTTCATCTCCTCGGGTTTCTTCTTTCCCATGGCACGACGCAGAAGATCGGCCCCTCCAAGAGAGTAACCCGCCATCTCCCTTGCAATCTGCATGACCTGCTCCTGATAGAGAATCACACCGTATGTTGGCCTGAGAATCGGCTCGAGCATGGGGTGCGGATATTCAATCTTTGCTCCATGCTTGCGATCAATGAAGTCATCCACCATGCCCGACTGCAGCGGTCCTGGTCGAAAAAGTGCCACCAGTGCGATGATGTCCTCAAAACAGTCCGGTTTCAAACGCTTCAGAAGCTCCTTCATCCCTCTGGATTCAAGCTGGAAGACTGCTGTCGTGTGTCCGGCCTGCAAACAGGCATAGACCTTGTCATCATCCATTGGCAACAGATCTATATCGATATCTGCCTTCCCAGCCGAATCTTTACGGATGTTTTCCAGTGCCCATTTGATGATCGTCAGGGTCCTCAATCCCAGGAAATCGAATTTCACCAACCCGATGACTTCGACATCATCCTTGTCAAACTGACTGACAACTCCCTCTCCATCCTGCTCACAGTAGAGTGGCACAAACCTTTCAATCGGCTCCGGGGCAATCACTACACCTCCTGCATGCTTGCCTGCATTCCTGACAAGTCCCTCAAGAGACATGGCCATCTCCATGATCTGGGCGACATCCTCTTCGTTTTTCATTCTCCGTTCGAGTTCCGGTTCCAGTTGAATGGCTTTCTCAAGTGTCATTCCAAGATCAAAAGGAATCAGTTTGGCGAGCTTGTCGACCATTCCATAGGGGTGGCCGAGTACTCTCCCTACATCGCGTACTACTGCCTTGGCAGCCATGCTTCCATAGGTGATAATCTGTGAAACATGATCGCGACCGTATCGTTCGCAGACATAGCGAATCACCTTGTCACGATCCTCCATACAAAAATCGATATCAAAATCCGGCATGGACACACGTTCAGGATTAAGAAATCGTTCAAACAGCAGCTCATAGGCAATCGGATCCAGATTGGTTATGTTCAATGCAAAGGCAACCAGTGAACCTGCACCGGAACCACGACCTGGTCCTACAGGCACGCCATGATCCTTAGACCATTGAACGAAGTCTGCTACGATCAGAAAATATCCCGGGAATCCCATATCCCTGATCACGGCCAATTCTTTCTGTAACCTCTCTTCGTATTTCGGGGTTTTCTGCTTTCTTATTTCCGGATCGGGGAAAAGTGCATCCAGTCTTTTCTTCAGCCCTTGCCTTGAAAGCTTTTCAATATAGGATTCGTCTGTCTCACCTGATGGAACGGGACATTTTGGCAGAAAGTATTTCCCCAGCGTAAACTGGAAACCACAACGTCTGGCAATCTGTATGGTATTTTCTATGGCCTCTGGAATATCACTGAAGAGCCGGCACATCTCATCAGCGGATTTGAGATATTGCTGATCGGTATATCTTTTCGGCCGCCTGGGATCAGCAAGAACCCGTCCTTCGTTGATACAGGTCTTGGCTTCATGTGCCATAAAATCCTTTTGTTCAAGAAAATGCACATGGTTGGTTGCAACGACAGGAATCCCAGATTCATGGGCCAATTCCACGATACCATAGTTATATAAAGCTTCCTGTTCCTGTCCGATACGCTGAATTTCCAGATAATATCGTTCTGGAAACAAAGACGACCAGAACAAAACCTCTTCGCGCGCCAACAACGGTCGTTCATTCAATAGAAGCTGGCCGACTCGCCCTGCCATCCCGCCTGAAAGCGCTATCATGCCCCTGCAGTATTTTGTCGTGAGCCAATCTCTCTTGATCACCGGAACGGCCTTGATCTGCCCCTTGGTATATGATTGAGTAATCAGATGACTGAGATTACGGTATCCTGTTTCATTCTGAACCAGAAACAGTACCCTGGAATATCCTGTTTCCGGATTCTCGACCCAGAGGTCACAACCAATAATCGGTTGTATCCCGTTTTTGATTGCCGACCTGTAGAACTTGACAGCCCCGAAGATATTGCCTTGATCGGTCAGGGCAACTGCCGGCATACGATCAGATGCTACCTGTTTGCATAAGGCCGGGATTCGCACAATCCCGTTACTCAATGAATATTCAGAGTGGACTCTGAGATGAACAAACATCAGACAGTATCAATCCTGATTGTCAGAAATATCATTTCCTGCAACCCTGCCCCGGGTGATCCTGTTGACAAGGCAACGAATTGATTCCAGCATATCGGATGCCATCATGCCTTTCTCGCCAGTTTCATGACATATCTCATCCGCAGCTACAGCATGGATCAATACTCCCAATTGAACTGCCTGCCAGGAAGTACATCCCTGTGCAATCAATCCAGCAATCAAGCCTGTCAGCAGATCACCCATACCGGCAACTGACATCCCTGGATTCCCGGCATCGCAGACCCGGATCTCCTTTTCATTTGTCATCAGGGTTCCCGCCCCCTTCAATACCAGATCACTTCGATACTTTTGACCAGCCAATATTATCGCCGAATATCGATCAGCCTCTACTTCACTACTATTGCAGCGAAGCAAACAGGCCATCTCCCCTGGATGAGGTGTCAGAATCATTGGCACATCAACCGGATGTTCAGCATCAGCCAGTAACCGCAACCCTCCAGCATCAACCAAAGATGGAATCTTCGCATGCCTGAGAAAACAGTTGAAAACCCCTTTTGACCAGGGACTCAGTCCCATTCCCGGCCCAATGACCAGCACATCTGCCTTGTCCAGAAGAGGTTTAAGGTCTGCTGAGGATTCGACACCGTGGCACATGACCTCAGGATGAACCGTTGGAATCAGGCTGGCATGTGCAGCGCGGGTCGCAACTGTCACCAGACCGGCACCTGCACGCAAGGCTGCCAATGCACTCAATTGCACACTACCGGGCATCCCTGTATCGCCACCAATAATCAACACATGACCAAACTGACCTTTATGGGAATAACGCGGTCTTGGCGCAAGGCACGGTATATCAAGCAGGGATGCATCCAACCTGAGGATAGGATCTGAATAACGATTATAGACTTCATCTGGAATCCCAAGTCGGTCAAACAATATCGTTCCGGCGTATTCTCGCCCTGCTCCGGTAAATAATCCTTTTTTCTGTCCGACGAATGACAGGGTTACAGTAGCCTTGACTGCTGACCCCATGGGCTGCCCTGTATCGGGATGGATTCCTGAAGGAATATCGACAGATAAGACTGGTATATCACTCTTGTTGGTCTGGGTAATCAGATCAAGAGATTTTCCCCTGACCTTTCTGCTGATCCCTGTTCCCAACAGGGCATCCACGACCAGTTGGGTATTCCCCCACTGTATGGGACCGCGGCGACGTACACGAACCCCCTTGTTGAGAGCCAGTTCCATGGCCTTTCTGGCATCACCGGCTATCTGGTTTGCAGGACAGGAAGCGTAGACCAGGACATCGTATCCGGCCTGTATCAGCCTGGCCGCCAGAATATAACCATCGCCCCCGTTCTTGCCTGGGCCACAGAGTATGAGACACTTTCGAAGACCTGGCCATCGTGACTGAATCAGTCTGAAAGCTGCCTCGCCCGCCCGTTTCATCAGTTCAAACCCCGGGATACCAGCGGTTGTGATGGCGTCGTGATCTAGATTTCTAACCTCTTCAGCGGAATACAGGGGATAGGATTGAACATCCTGTGACATCTATCCACCGCGATAGTCATTGTCCAGAAACCACTGATAGGCCCTGGTGATTCCAGTTTCCAGATCAATACTCGGTGACCAACCCAAGGCACTTATACGACTGATATCCAGCAATTTTTGTTGTGTTCCATCGGGCTTCTCTGTATCCCATACCAATTCTCCTGCAAATCCGACCACTTTCCGGACCAACTCGGCCAACTCTCTGATGCTCACATCAGACCCGCAACCAATATTGAAAAGAGGAGGTTCATCTTCCGTCAACAAGGCGGTATAGTCGCCCTCTTCCAGGGTCATGAGGTAGACTCCTGCTTCGGCCAGGTCATCACTGTGGAGAAACTCTCTTCTGGGTTTGCCGGTTCCCCATACCGTTACGCTCTCAGCACCTGAAACCTTTGCCTCATGCATCTTTCTGATCAGCGCGGGCAAAACGTGTGAATTCTGCAGGTCAAAGTTGTCGCCCGGCCCATAAAGATTGGTTGGCATCACCGAGATATAGCGAGTTCCGTATTGCCGGTTGTATGACCAACACATCTCTATGCCAGCAATCTTGGCCAGGGCATAAGGACGATTCGTCGGTTCAAGCGGGCCTGTCAGAAGATACGACTCCCTCATGGGTTGAGGACAGACCTTGGGATAGATGCAGGAAGAGCCAAGAAAAAGCAGTCGATCAACACCATTTTTCCAGGCAGCGTGAATCACATTGCTCTGAATCATGAGATTCTGATAGATGAATTCTGCCGGATAGGTATTATTGGCCAGAATCCCTCCCACCTTGGCCGCACACAAAAAGACATGCTCCGGTCTTTCACTTGCAAAGAAACTGCTGACTGCCTCCTGCGAGGTCAAGTCCAACTCCTGATGGGTTCTGAGAACAAGATTGGTGAACCCACGTCGCTGCAAGGCACGAACGAATGCCGACCCGGCCAGTCCTCGATGACCGGCTACATAGATTTTA
Source organism: Gammaproteobacteria bacterium (assembly GCA_003696645.1). Taxonomy (GTDB): domain Bacteria; phylum Pseudomonadota; class Gammaproteobacteria; order J025; family J025; genus J025. The sequence continues at coordinate 10,638 of RFGN01000042.1, forward strand.
CTGTCCTTTTTCATATTTCCGATTGACCCGAAGATTATTTGTGATACAGGTTATCTCACACTGTCAAAAGTGCAGAAAAGCCGGGTCACTTCTCATCGAGTTTCTGCTTCAGGAGTTGATTGAGTTGGCCCGGATTGGCCTTGCCCTGAGTGGCCTTCATGGCCTGTCCGACAAAAAAGCCCAGCAGTTTGTGTTTTCCTGCACGATACTGTTCTACCTGCTGTGGATTGTTGCTCAAGATGTCATCGATAATCGCCTCCAGCTGCCCGGTATCGGTGATCTGCACCAACCCCTTCTTCTCGATAATCGTGTCAGCATCGCCTTCACCTTGCCACATGGCCTCGAAGACCTGTTTGGCGATCTTGCCTGAGATCGTGTTATCGATAATCCTGCGTAACAGTCCTGCAAGAGAGGAAGCACTCACGGGGCTGTCAGCAATGGAAACATTGGCCTTGTTCAGGGCGGCCGAAAGCTCTCCCATGACCCAGTTTGCTGCCAGTTTGGCATCGCCTTCTGAAGCACGAACGGTTTCTTCAAAATAGTCGGCCAGTTCCCGACTTGAAACCAGAACATCGGCATCATATTCCGACAGATCATATTCGGCAATAAAACGTTCCCTTTTCTGATCCGGCAACTCCGGGAGATCTTTCCGCAAGGATTCGATCATGCCCGGATGCACTTCCAGCGGGAGGAGGTCAGGATCAGGGAAATAGCGATAATCGTTGGCCTCTTCCTTGCCACGCATGGAACGGGTTTCATCCTTTTGTGAGTCGTACAGACGTGTTTCCTGGATTACCCTTCCACCACTTTCTATGATATCAATCTGACGCTCAATTTCATGGTTGATGGCCCGCTCGATAAAACGGAAAGAATTTAGGTTCTTGATTTCAGCCCGGGTTCCGAAGGCATGCTGTCCATGTGGACGAACGGAGACATTGGCATCACATCGAAATGATCCCTCTTGCATGTTGCCGTCGCAGATTCCCAGGTAGCGCACCAGGGCATGCAGTTTTTTCATATAGGCAACAGCCTCTTTGGCAGACCGAAGGTCGGGCTCAGAAACGATCTCGAGTAACGGTGTTCCAGCCCGATTCAGGTCAATCCCGGTCATTCCCTGAAAATCCTCATGGAGAGATTTTCCTGCATCCTCTTCAAGATGCGCCCGGGTAATGCCTATTCTCTTTTTCTTGCCATCGACAAAGATATCCAGATGCCCCTGTCCGACAATGGGAAGCTCGAACTGACTGATCTGGTATCCCTTGGGAAGATCAGGGTAGAAATAATTCTTTCTGGCAAATATGGAACGATGATTGATTCTGGCTTCAATCGCCAGACCAAACTTGATAGCCATTTCCACTGCTGCCTTGTTCAGGACCGGTAATACACCTGGATAGGCCAGATCCACGATACAGGCCTGGGTGTTGGGCTCAGCGCCATATTGTGTAGAGGCTCCGGAAAAAATTTTGCTCCGAGTCGCAAGTTGAGCGTGTATTTCAAGCCCAATGACTGATTCCCATTTCATATCCACTCTGATTCCGATGTTAATTATGCAAAGTTTTCCGGGGTCTTGAGATGCCAGTCAGTCTGCTGCTGGTACTGATGGCCGATATTCAGCAGGAGGTCCTCCCGGAAATAATTTCCGATCAGTTGCATCCCGACAGGAAGCTGATCAACAAATCCAACAGGCAATGCAAGCGAGGGCAAGCCTGCCAGATTGACAGACAAGGTATAGATGTCAGACAGATACATACTGACTGGATCCTTTTTTTCGTCAAGACCAAAGGCAACCGTTGGACTCGTGGGAGCCACGATAAAATCGACTGACTTGAATGCCTCGATAAAGTCATTCTGTATCAGGCGGCGCAATTTCTGGGCCTTGAGATAGTAGGCATCATAATATCCTGCCGAAAGCACATAGGTCCCAATCATGATACGACGCTTCACTTCCGCACCAAACCCTTCACTGCGGGTGCGCTGATAGAGGTCCAGGAGATCTCTCGGCTGTTCACAGCGATAACCATAACGCACCCCGTCATAGCGAGAAAGGTTGGAGGAACATTCTGCAGGAGCAACGACATAATAGGTGGCAATAGAGACCTCTGAATGAGGCAGGTTGACAGGTTTGGTCTTGATACCCAGCTTCTCGAGTTCTGCAACAGCGGAATCAATGGCACTTCTGATACGTTCATCCAACCTGTCGTCAAAATACTCCTCTGGAATACCTGCAACCAATCCTTGCAGGGAATCATTCAGTCCTGCCGAATAATCCGGTACTTCCCGATCCACGCTGGTTGAGTCATTTTCATCGAATCCCGCCATGACCTGAAGCAGGAGCGCAGCATCTTCGGCCGTCTGGGTCATCGGGCCACCCTGGTCAAGGCTGGATGCAAAGGCGATCATGCCAAATCTCGAGACCCGCCCATAGGTGGGTTTGAGACCAGTGATCCCACACAGAGAAGCAGGTTGTCGGATGGATCCTCCTGTATCTGTTCCGGTTGCGACAGGAGCAAGCCGCGAAGAAACGGCGCAGGCTGAGCCTCCCGAGGAACCCCCTGGCACTCTCCGAGTATCCCAGGGATTTCTTACAGGACCATAATAGCTGGTCTCATTTGAGGAACCCATGGCAAATTCATCCATATTGGTTTTTCCCAGCATGACCATTCCTGCCTCATTGAGGCGCTTCGTTACGGTTGCGTCATAGGGGGAAACAAAGTTGTCCAGCATCCTGGACCCGCAGGTAGTTCGAATACCCGCAGTACAGAAGATATCCTTGTGGGCATAGGGTATTCCTGCTAACCTCGAGGCCTGACCGGAAGCAAGCTGTTTGTCAGCCATCTCCGCCGCCTTGAGGGCAGTTTCTTCACATACAGAGATAAAACTGTTCAACTGAGGATCCAGTTCATCGATTCTGTCAAGAAAACCCTTCGTCAACTCCACACTGCTGATTTTTCGGCTTTGCAACATGGCAGAGAGTTCCGCCACGGTCTTTCTGTAAGGCATGATAAAATTCTCGATCGTTAGTAGATGCTATTCAATGACCTTGGGAACCAGATAAAGCCCTGCCTCCCGAGAAGTGGTATTCTTTTGCAACAGCTCCCTTTGATTTTCCTCCGTGACAATATCATCACGCATTCTCTGCACGATATCCAAGGGGTGCGCCAGAGGATCGACATGTTGAGTGTCTACCTTCTCCATGGAATCAACAATTTCGAAGACACTGGCAAGCTCACTGGAAAAGCGTCCAATGTCTGTTTCATCCATGGAAATTCTTGCCAGACTGGCGACCTTGATGACATCTTCCTTCCCTATGGCCATGGCGTTTCCATCCTGATTCCTTTTGAGATAAAAATTTGTAAATGTATCATAGATAGGGCCTTGCTCAAAGGGCTACCCACTGGTAGAGTAGCCTCACCCGGTGGTGCTTTGAGCCGGTCCAAAGTAAATGCGTGAAAATTGAATCCGGTTAAACCATGTTTGCAAAACTCAGAGGCCTTTTCTCTACTGATCTCTCCATTGATCTTGGCACTGCAAATACCCTGATCTATGTCAGAGGCCAGGATATCGTCCTGAATGAACCATCCGTCGTTGCGATCCGTCATGACCGGGGACCGGGCGGTCCCAAAAGTGTCTGTGCGGTTGGGGTTGAGGCCAAGTCCATGATTGGCCGTACTCCAGGCAACATATCGGCCATCCGACCATTGAAGGATGGAGTCATAGCAGACTTCACTGTGACCGAGAAAATGCTGCAGTATTTCATCACCAAGGTTCATTCGAACCGCTTTTTCAGGCCCTCTCCCCGCGTACTCGTTTGCGTACCGTCAGGTTCCACCCAAGTTGAACGGCGTGCCATCAAGGAATCAGCACTGGGGGCAGGGGCACGAGAGGTATTTTTGATTGAAGAGCCCATGGCAGCAGCGATAGGTGCCAACATGCCTGTCAGTGAACCCAGTGGTTGCATGGTGCTGGATATCGGTGGTGGAACCACAGAGGTAGCAGTACTGTCTCTCAATGGTATCGTCTTTACCAACTCGGTCAGAATCGGGGGAGATCGTTTCGATGAAGCCATCGTCAACTATGTTCGCAGGAACTATGGCACCCTGATTGGAGAAGCCACCGCAGAACATATCAAGAAGGAGATCGGCTCCGCCTACCCAAACAATGAAGTCAATGAAATCGAAGTCCGGGGGCGGAATCTGGCAGAAGGTGTTCCAAGAAGTTTTTCACTCAACAGCAATGAGATTCTTGAGGCCCTGCAAGAACCCTTGGCTGGAATCATCGAGGCCGTCAAAAATGTGTTGGAAAAAACCCCACCTGAACTCGGTGCCGACATCGCCGAACGGGGTATGGTCCTGACCGGTGGGGGTGCCCTGCTCAAGGGACTGGACAAACTGCTTATGGAGGAAACCGGTCTTCCGGTCAATATCGCTGAAGATCCTCTGACATGTGTAGCAAGAGGCGGTGGAACTGCCCTTGAGATGCTGGATACCCGCATTGCAGATGTTTTTACCCATGAGTAGTAGACAAGGTTACTGTTAATTTCCCTGGTCCTGTTGGCAGGGCCTGACAACAAACCGGAACACAACCCATTCAGCCACTTTTTGCAAAAAACACCTCGGTATTCATTCGATTCGGGATCCTGGCAAGCCTGTCCATCATCCTGATCGCGCTGGACAAGCGTCTGCCTGATACTGTTTCCTCCTTCAGGACGCTACTTTCGTCAGTCCTCTACCCGGTTCAACTTGTCGCAAATATTCCAGCCGAGGTCTACCGTATCGCGGCACATACCCTCAAGCACCCGGAAGGCGGAATTCAGGACAATGCCGAAATCAAAAAGCTCAATGCCAAGATTCTCTCTCTTCAGGTCCAACTGCAGAGGATGATTGCTCTCGAGACGGAAAATCAGAGATTGAGAGAACTGCTATCCTCATCTTCCAGAGTCAATGGCAAATCTGTTCTCGCCGAAATCCTCTCCATAGATGTTGACCCATATGCAAGGAAGGTGCTGGTCAACAAGGGAAGCGTACATCAAATCAAACCGGGGCAACCTGTTCTGGACGCCTTCGGCATAATGGGTCAGGTAGTCCATGTGGGAAAATTTTCGAGTTCTGTGATCTTGCTGACCGACCCCAACCATGCCATTCCGGTTCAGGTCAACAGAAATGGTCTCAGAACCATTGCTCAGGGAACGGGCCAGTCCAACCATCTCAAAATCAACTTTATTCCCAATAATGCAGATATCAAAAAAGGGGACCTGCTCGTTTCATCGGGGCTGGGCGGGTTATTTCCTCCAGGGTATCCAGTAGCCATCATCCGCAGCATTCATATTGATCCGGCGCAGCCCTATCTCTCCGTGATTGCAGAGCCCACTGCTCACATTCAAAGCAGCCGCGAAGTAGTCATTATTCAGGATGAACCTGACTTACGAGACATCCAGAATCTTCTCGAAACTCAAGACTAGAAAAACAGGACTATATCTGTTTCAGCAGCTCCTCAAAGGGCATGGGCCGAGCAAGATGGTAGCCCTGACCCTGATCGCAACCCATCCCTACCAAAAGCTCAAGAATTTCCTCATTCTCGATACCCTCAGCCGTAACACTCAATCCCAAGTTATGTGCCAGCTGAACTGTTGAGGTAGCAATGCTTCTGTTCCTTGGACTTTCATGCATGTTCTTGACAAAAGACATGTCAATTTTAAGCTCGTTGGCAGGAAGATCACGGAGATAGGCCAGCGAGGAATAGCCAGTACCAAAGTCATCAATGGAGATTTCAACACCGGATTCATGGATAGACTGTAGAATCTGCAAACTGAGTTCGGGATTATCCATCATTGCTCCCTCCGTCACTTCCAGGATCAGGGATGTAGGTGTTATCCCCCAGATACTGACCGTATTCAAAACAAGATCGACGATTTCATCGTTGACAAACAGGGCTGGTGAAAGATTGACCGCCACCTTGTATGATGAATCCGTCTTGTGACATTCAATAAGGTGACTGATAGCCTTGTTCAACACCCATTTTGTCACGGGAAGCAGCAGATCACTTTTCTCAAGAATATCTATGAAATACTGGGTATTGACAGGTCCAAGCTTTGAGCTTGTCCAGCGAATGAGCGCCTCCGCTGCATGACTTGCACGAGACCCCAGATGAAACTTTGGTTGATAGAAGAGACTGAACTCTTCGTTTTGCAACGCATATGATATCTCACTTTCAACGACCAGATCAGGAGGGAGATGGTCATCCTTGGCCAATTCATAGAGTGCAAATGAGGTTTTCTTCTTTTCTGCCTGCACCAGAGCCTGATAGGCATTCTGAATGAGTTCCAAATGGTCGGGGATGGACTCTTCTTCCGGAATCACAACACCAAGTACGACATGTGGTTCAATTTCATGTTCATTTACCTGGATGGGTTGCTTGAATTCCCTGATAACCTTGTTGACTGCAAGAATGGCATGAGAAGCGTTGTGCAGACCAGGTAAAACCACAGCAAATTCTGCATCACCGATACGACAGATAATATCTTCATCTCTCATGATCTGTCGCAACCTGTCCTCAACACCGAACATAAATCGATCACTGGCCTCCAACCCATAGGCCGTAATGATCTCACGGAGGTCTTTTGCACGTAATACAAAGATCGCCAAACTGCCTTTGGAATCACGGCTTGAATGTTGCAGCAAGACCTCGGAAAAAATATCCAGGAACTTCTTCTTGAGTGGCATGATTTATGTATTCCTGTTGATTAGGGTCTAGACAGCCAGATAGAATTCCTGGGCGTCAATGCCATAATCACCCGGCTGCAGTGTTGACTGAATATCATAGGGGCGGCCCTCTTCATCATGTATCTGATCAATCAAATCAACTACCTTGTAGTCTTTGTAAGCCTGCTTGTTGCTGTCAAGAAGAAGCATGACCTTGGGACGCAGTCGCCTCTTTCGGTTCTGTGCCATGACAATTCCGACCTCACCGTTGGACATCTCAACCAGGGTGCCGGTTGGATAGACACCCAGACATTGCAGCATCTGTTCAATTATCTCATCCTGGAAATAGCGGTCACGAAAGTTATAAATTATCTGTAGCGCCTCATGCGGCGATACCAGTTCACCAGTATCTCTTGCAGTCGTCAACCCGATATAACTGTCGATGACGGCAGCCATACGTCCATAGATGGGAATCCCCGCTCCTTTGAGGCGATTTGGATATCCTGATCCGTCATAGTGCTCATGATGCGTGGCAACGATGGCCAGAATTTCCTGGGTAATCCCAGCCTTTCCACGCAACAGATCAATGCCATAATCTACATGTTTGCGAAATTCGATCAATTCCTCGTCAGTGAGATTATGGCTTTTCTCGAGTATATCTTTCGGCAGCTGGGTTTTGCCGATATCCATGAGCAGAACACCAATGGCAAGGTTCTGCAGATTTTCTATTGGCAGCCCGATATGCCGGCCCAAGGCAACAGCCAATGCACTCCCATCCACTGCAGATGTATAGATATGGGAATCCTTTTCACGTAATTGTGACAGCCACATGAAGGCATCAGAATTTCGAATGATACTTTCCAGAATGGGTGTGACAACCTGTCTGATCGCCTTCATGTCAATCCGTTGACTGACACGAATATTCTCCATGATCTCTTCAACATCCTGACTGGCAGCCTCCAATGCTTTCTTGGCCGCAGGAAGCTCGGCCTCCAGGGTATTGACCTCAGGATACTCAACGGTATTTTCAAACAGTTTTTTCTTTGGAGGCTCTGGTTGTTCTTCCAGATAGGAATCTGCCGGTTCGCCCCGTTCAGGATCTATATAAAGCGTCTTGCAATATTTCTTCAGAAGGCCTATCTGTTTACGGCTTTCGATGACAAAACCCTGAAAAGGAAAGGGCGTCCCAAGCCAAGGGCGATCAAGCTTGGAAACAAACATGCCAAGCTTCAAAAAACGAACGCTGATCTTTCTGTCCATCTTATTCTTTATTCATCAGATCCGAAAAAGAGAACAATCCACCAATTTCTTGACTATACATCAAACCCTTCAGGACTCAATCGCCATGCACTCCAGCTGTGTAGATGTTATTCCGGAATATCCCTCTTTCGAGGTAATTATAGCGGTATTTTGGTTTTCAGGACACAGATACTCCCTGGCAACACGCTGTAAATCGTTCAGGGTGATTGATAATACCTGTTGACGCATTCTGTTCCTGAATTCTGGCGTTCTACCATGCCTGATTCCGAAATGTGTGGAAATACATTCTCCTGCCGGGGAACCGGGCTTGTCCAGTGCTGCAATAACATTCAGTATTGCCTCCTCCAGCCATTCGACCTCCTGCCTTTCATTCAGCAGCCAATGGATACTCCGGTCAAAATCCTCCAGAGTTTCTTCAAGTCTCGGATCTCTGTAGGAAAAGAAACGAAACGCCGCTTCATCTGCAGCATAGGAAGCTCCACCACCGTAGGCTCCACCCTGTTCCCGTATCGCACGGTGCAAAAAGTTGTTGCGCAAATAGGGAGCCAAGACTTGAAATGCTGCTGCATCAGCATGCCCAGCTGTTACCGCAGGATAGGCGCGTGCACAAAAATTGACCTGAGTCCCGGTCAACCATGCCTGTCGCACATTTTCAGCAGTAAACGAGTCGGTATACATCGTGGTATTGTCCATTCCTTTCTGACCGCCGACACATATAGTTTTGATAACATCCTCGATCTCTACGCGACAATTTTTCTCGCATACCACCAATATGGACAATGGACCATTGACCATGATTTTGTGGATATCCGAAAGCTCTTCTGCGAGGGCCCGCAACGCATCATCATTTTCCAGCGCCTTATTCAATCTGTTTGCCTCTCTAATACTGGCAAGACCATTCCACTGGTGATGAAGATTTCCCATTCTAGACAAGCCGGATGTGGCTGCAGCCATGGCCAGCATATGTCCTTGTCCTGTAATTGACAGCATCTTTTCTGCACTGATCTGACTGACAATCTCCCGAATCTTTTCCAATTCATCAAAACGAACCTTCAGAAAGGTTTCGAGTAACAGGTCGTGCATGGCTGCCTGTTTTGGGACAAGGGATTTCCCTGCCAGAACAAAATAACCATTGAGTCGGTTGGCATCATGCAGATCCGATCGAATGGAGGTAGTAGCACTCACCCCGCCACATATGGAGGTTTGATAGAACTGGTTCTGACGGTAATCCCGTTCTCCGCAACCCAACTCTGGAAGACAGGCAAGGTATAGGGGAACAAGTGACAGCAGGTCATCTGGAAGATGAGGAATTGGGGTAATCAGTTGTTGATAGACAATACCATTGGTCCCGGTGTGATACCAATGTATAGAATTCATGGCATGTATTGTCGTTTCTTCCTTTGGAAACTGGATGGATGCCGGAATATCTGATCTTTCCAGTTTTGGAAGAATATCCGGGTCATCTACTGATTGCTGTCTCTGGTTGAGGGCTTCACTCTGTTCCAGAATGGTTTTTATTTCCTCGTCAGTCATCGTCGCCCTGACCTTTTCAAGATGCTGTTTTTCTTCCAGATCCTGTCTTGTTCCCATTTCAGGGTCAGGAGACATGGTGAGACATACCCGGTGACTATTCTCCAGCAGTGACCTGACTTCATTTTTTACAAAATTCGGGTCTCTGATCTGTTGCCCCAACTTTTTCAGAACGGGAGCAATATCCAGCATGGCAACAGGGTCGCCCTGGTGCAATACAGCAGGCAGCGCCTTCAACATCAATTGCAATCCATAGGGCATTCCACCTCCCGTCACCTCCCTTTGGCTGAATTCAAGCTGATGCAGAATGGATTCGGCATGCTCCAGGGAAACGCCTTCTTCGGCAACCCGCTGAAGGGTATTCAGAACCAAAGATTCTACCTGATCTGTCTTGTCAGGATCCGACCCCTCCAGGCCACAGGCAAATACCCCCTGTTTCATGGAATCCTCGAAACCGCAAAGAGGAGAAGGTGCTATCCCCAAATCACTGGTCTCCAGAGCATAGCGCAGGGGCGACGCACTGTTCTCGAGAAGAATATCGCTGATCAACTGCTGTGTCAGAGTCGATTCAACATTGTTGGTCTGTCCCAGTAACCATCCCAAGACAATATGTGTTTTGCGCTGAATCGTCTCATCGGCGGCAATCGGGTAACAGGTCTGGACTCTAACTGGCTCAGACAGGTGTATTTCATTGCCGACTCTGATGTCATATCCCGCCTGACCGAATGCTGAGAGCACCCATTCCTCGAAACGGGATTGATGGTTGACAGGGTCCAGGTTCCCATAGGTCATGAAGATGGCATTCGAGGGGTGATAGTGTCTGGCATGGAAGGCCTTGAGCTGATCATGAGTAAGGTTGGGGATCTCCCGAGGATCCCCTCCACTGTTATGATGATAGGTCAGAGTAGGAAACAGGTGAGATTGCAGATCCTGCCAAAGTCTCGAAACAGGGGAACTCAGGGCCCCTTTCATTTCGTTAAATACCACTCCCTTGTACTCAAGCGGCTTGCTGGGGTCATTGTCCACAAATTCCATCCGATGCCCTTCCTGCAGGAAATCCAGATAGTCCAGATTGGGGAAAAAGGCGGCATCCAGATAGACCTTGAGCAGATTGTCAAAATCCTTGGCATTTTGTGTGGCAAACGGGTAGGCCGTCCAGTCACTGGAGGTAAACGCATTCATGAAGGTGTTGAGAGAGCGTCGGATCATCATGAAAAATGGATCCCTGACCGGAAACCTTCTGCTGCCACACAAGACAGTATGCTCCAGGATATGGGCAACGCCGGTTGAATCGGTAGGAATAGTCGGAAAACCCACCAGGAAAACATTATTATTATCCTCCGCAGAGAAATGCAGGTGACGAGCACCCGTCGCCGTGTGTCGATAACTGGATATCTCCAGATTCAAGGCCTCAATACGGCGATTCTGTTCCAATTCAAATGTAGTATTCTGTTGCATGGACTCGCTCAATCTCCTGTTGAAATCCCGGGTAAAAGAGAATCATTCCCCAGGAAATAAGGTGACTTATCAAAAAGGCTGTATTATGTCAGATATCCTCAAAAAAGAAACTTAATCCCCTGAAGGGAGTCGAATACCCTATCATGTTATCTGTCCCTGCCATTGTCGCCAGCCTGACCTATCTCCTGATGTGCGTGGCCTACAGGTTTCATGCCATGCGTCGTTTTCATGGGCCAGTCATGGCCTCTATCATTCTCTTCGATCTGGCCATGCCTTTCTACCTGTATCTGACCAGGGACTGGTATCAACGACTTATTGTGGACGGAGACATATTGTCCTTCCTGTTATGGATGCATCTTGGACTGATCATGACCCTCTATACCTTTTATGTCCTGCAGGTCTCTTCAGCCATTCGTTTGTGGAAAAACGATAATGAACCGCGTTCTTCTCATGCTGCCTTTGCAAAAGGCATTCTGATTGTCCGGGCTCTGGTCATATTGACCGGATGGTTATTGGCAGAATAATCAGTCTGACAGCCAGTCCCATTCAGGATCCACCCTCACCGGTTCAGAGATACTCGACATCCGTCTCGATTCGTCCATCAGCATGCAAGCAGAACCACCGGTAACCAGCCGTCAGAGAATCCAGTTGAAATGATCGAGTTCGCGGTTTGAACTGAAAACAGGTCGCAGGCGCAGATAGAAATCTCACTCCAAGATGGTGGCAATCCATAGCCTGATGAACATGCCCAAACAGGACCCCTTTGACCTGGGGATGCCTTCCAATGCAGCACATGAAATCTTCACTATTTTCAAGCATCATGGCATCCATCCACTCACTTCTGCTCGGAATCGGATGATGATGCAAAATCACAAGTACATGGCGGTCATTGGCCTGTTCAAGGTGATGGCGCAGTCGATCCATCTCAACCTGATTCAACCTGCCGTTCGGGCTTCCATATTGCATGCTCGATAGCATGATCAATCTCCATCCACCAACATCCATGCAACCCTGGAAATGTACCGGCGAATGATCCAGGGCATGCCGCATCATTGCCGGGTCATCATGATTCCCCGGCAAGCAATAACATGGCATCCCACTTACCCCCATTTGTCCAAGAAACCATCGATACACCGAGACAACAGGAACTTGCGCAAGATCGCCTGTATGCAAAAGAAATTGACAATCCGAGTGATTTGTCTGGATATGTCTGATTACATTCAGAAAACTCTGTCGAGTATCCACCCCCGACAGGCAGGATCTAGGCTCCGGAAACAGATGGCTATCCGAAATCTGGACAAACTTGATCAATGTGACTCCAGTACCGCCTTGATCGCTGGATGGACTGCCACCCCAGAAC
>RFGN01000342.1 GCA_003696645.1 Gammaproteobacteria bacterium
AAAATAGGTGTCAATAGGCCATCTTCCGACTCTTTGACTATTGGTTGGGCTCACCTGGTTGCTAGGTTCGTGCCAGGAGTTAAAGTTTGTTTTATTTCTACCGTGAGGGAAGATAAAAATAGGCATCCTCTTCGGGGAGAGTATTTGCCTGATAAAGAAGGTGCGCACATTCAGTTTTATCCATATTCGGATCCGTTGGAGATGTTAAATAGATTGCGTCAACTGGATGTTGTAATTACTGGCAAGCTTCATATAGGACTGACAGCGCTGGCTCTCGGGGTTCCATACATATGCATTGCAAAGAGTGGGAAGGCTGGGGCGTTTTTGCATAGCATAGGAGCAGGTTGGGCCTACTGGGGAGATATGCCGAAGGTTAGAAAGCTAGGTAAATTGATTGGGCTTTTGAATGCGCTGAAATCAGATTCGCTGGTTTCCCGCTATGATTGGGAGCGAATCAATCGTCAAAAGGAAGAAAGTCATGGACATATGGAATTTATTAAATACCTCTGGGAAAAACATTCTGCATCTGTGTCAAAGATCTGATCTGGTTTGCGTCATAGCCTAATAAATAAGGTCATTGAGGGCGGCTACTGCATCGGATGTGGAGCCTGTACGGCCGTTTCTGGCTCACCGCTTCGCGTACGCATGAACGATCTCGGATGCTACGAGGCCGTGGTGTACACGGAGGCCGGCAATGGACTGGATGCAGCCGCACGGGTGTGTCCGTTCTCATCCGTTGCGGCTACAGAGGATGATCTGGCACGTGATCGGTTTGAGGGAGGGGCTGTGTACGATGCCCGGCTGGGTTATCACCGGGCGGTGTATGCCGGCTACGTGATCGAAGGCGACTTCCGGGCACGGGGGAGTTCGGGCGGCTTCGGCAAGTGGATCCTCTACGAACTGCTGCGCCGTGGTCTCGTGGATGCCGTGGTGCAGGTCATGGAGCACGTTCCCGATGAGGCGACCGAAAGCCTCTACACGTTTTCCGTGTTTCGGGAGCCGGATGAAGTGCTATGCGGGTCGCGGTCGGTCTACTATCCCGTCGAGATGTCGCAGGCGCTGGCGTACATCCGGGCGCATCCCGGCCGCTATGCCATCACGGGGATCCCCTGCTTCATGAAGGCTGTGCGCTTGCTCCAGCGAGAAGAGCCCCTGTTCCAGGAGCGTATCCGCTTTGGCATCGGGATCATCTGCGGGCATCTCAAGAGTGCGCGTTATGCCGATATGATCGGCTGGCAACTGGGCATCCCGCCGGGCGAGCTGGGGCGTATCGACTTCCGGGCGAAGCTGCCGGGAACGACGGCCAAACAAAAGGGAATTGTGGTGGAAAGCCGCCGGGAAACCCTT
>RFGN01000002.1 GCA_003696645.1 Gammaproteobacteria bacterium
GCATCCAGATCCACATAGGCATTGTCCACACCCAACCCCGCCAAGGCAGACAGCAGATGCTCCACCGTAGAAATCACCACGCCATCCTTGACCAGCGATGTGGAAAGCTGCGTGTCTCCAACATTGGTGGCCCGGGCCGGAATCTCCTTGACAGGACTGAGATCCACGCGCCGAAAAATCACCCCAGTATTGATTCCTGCCGGCCTGAGAGTCAGGCGCACCTGTTTACCCGAATGAAGCCCAACGCCGGTGGCGCTGATTTCATTCTTCAACGTTCTCTGTCGAACCATATTCTCTTTTCAATCGATGGGATCCTGTCTGTTCGGCACCTGACGCACATCTACAGATATGCATGTATAACATTTCATTTTATATCATCATCGACCCAAAAAGACAGAAAATTGCGGCATCTGAGGTGAAATTTCCCATACTGTCCTATTTCATCAGCATGCCTCTCTCGGCGAGCGAAACAGCGCCCTCTTCTGCAACCACAAGGTGATCCAGAACCCTGACATCCAGATAATCCAGGGCTTTCTGCAATCTCCGGGTCATTTCAATATCGGCATGACTGGGCTCGGGATCACCCGAGGGATGGTTATGTGAAAAGATGACTGCTGCTGCATTCAGGTCAAGAATTCGTCGAACTATCTCCCTGGGATAGATGCTGGCGGAATCCAGAGTCCCGGAGAACAGTTCTTCAAATCGGATGACCCGATGTTTGGTATCCAGATAGATACAGGCAAATACTTCCCGCCGGTATCCCTTCATTCTTGCCAAAAGAAAATCGGCCGCCCGAGCAGGGTCATCAATACATTCCCGCTCATTCATCTGAGCAAACAAATAACGACGCGCCATCTCGATCACGGCCTGCAACTGCACATACTTGGCCTTGCCAAGCCCCTTTGCCTGGCAAAAGACGTCCTCCGAGGACTGCAAGATGGCATTCAGCCCCCCAAAACGCTGCAGCAATTCCCTGGACAGGTCGACTGCTGTCATGCCGGGTACCCCGGTTCGCAGAAAGATGGCCAGCAATTCCGCATCTGACAGGGATGAAGCTCCCTGCTGCAGAAGTTTTTCACGTGGTCGTTCGTTTTCAGGCCAGGCCTTAATCGGCTTCATTCGTCCACCCCGCTATGATTCCTACAAAGATTCAGGTTATTCACCGGTTTTCGGATATCATAGTAATTTTGTGGTCGCAACGGCATATAGATGCGCTATCTGGCAGGAAAACATGTATTAGTGGGCATTACCGGAGGAATTGCCGCCTACAAGATTCCAGATCTGATCAGAAAATTGGGCAAGGCAGGGGCAAAAACACGTATTGTCATGACACCTGCCGCAAAACAGTTTGTCACTCCCATGACCCTGCAGACCCTTTCAGGGCACCCGGTTTACTGCCATCCGAGCAGACCATCCGCTGACAATGCCATGGATCATATAGAGCTGGCACGGTGGGCAGACTGTTTGCTTGTTGCTCCTGCCACGGCACACAGTCTGGCCAGACTGGCCCATGGGCTTGCCGACGATTTGATCTCGACCCTGTATCTGGCCACATCATCACCTACCTTTATCGCTCCAGCCATGAATACAAGAATGTGGACCCATACCGCCACACAGACAAATGTTGGAGTGCTGAAATCAAGAGGTATCTTCTTCATTGAACCAGAATCGGGTCAACAGGCCTGTGGGGACGAAGGGCCGGGAAGGATGGCCGAACCAGAGACCATCCTGGACAATCTCAACCATCATTTCGGGCCGGCGGAAGGGCCGGCAATCCTCGTTACGGCCGGCCCCACCCATGAAGACATTGACCCGGTCCGCTTTATCGGCAACCGCAGCTCCGGCAAGATGGGATTTGCGCTGGCAGAATACGCTCACCGCTTGCGCCTGCCCGTCACTCTGGTACATGGGCCCACAACCTTCCCTCCTCCTGAGGGGATACCATCTTTTGCCGTTCGTTCCGCTGAGGAGATGCTCGGAGTCATCACACGACAGCTGCCACAACATGATATCTTTATCAGCGCCGCTGCCGTGGCAGATTACCAACCAGCCAGCCCCGAAAACAAAAAATCCAGCAAGCACCACAACATCATGACACTGGCGCTCAAGCCTGCACCAGACATCCTTGCCGAGACGGCCAAGATATCCGGCCAGTGCCTGAGAATAGGGTTTGCTGCTGAAACCCATGATCTGGAAAAGCATGCTCTCGAAAAATTGCAACGCAAGCAACTGGACATGATTATTGCCAACCCGGTAGGCCTGGAAGACTCAGGCATGGAAAGTGATTACAATCAGGCCTGTGTATACTGGTCAACGAAAAAGAAACACTTTCCCAGAACCTCCAAGCAAGCGCTGGCCAAACAATTGATTGACCTGATACTGGAGCTTTATCGTGAAAAAAATACAGTTAAAGATTCTTGACCCCCGCCTGGGGCAGGACTTTCCCTTACCCC
>RFGN01000043.1 GCA_003696645.1 Gammaproteobacteria bacterium
AACCCTGGCACGAAGTATTTGCCCGGTCACAGGTGCAGACGAAGAAGTAAATGCCAAACCAGGGTCATTTGAACTGGAAACAATTCCGCCACACCAAAGGAAGTTACTAGTGGCCACCAATTCCCCCGCATCTGACATATCACCATCGTTGTTGTAATCAATGAAAAAACGAATTCCTTTATTAGATGAAGTTGTACAATCAATCACAACCGAAATCCCATATACCGTATTCGTGGCCAGATTCGTCAGGTCGGAGCAGGAATAATCCGTGTATGAGCCTGTTGCCGTAGAATTGCTGATGGTATTCAGTGCAAAATAGGTAAGCCCTCCTGTGCCACCAGAGGTGGTACAAGTGGCAGTGGTCGGATCATCTACGGTGATGTAATTGGCTTGAGTCAAAGAACTGCTGCCCGACACAATGGTCACGTCGTGCGAGCCGGTGGTGGAATAAGTAACGGTTGGCTGTTGAGCCGTTGAAGAAGAAGGCGTTCCATTCTGAAATGTCCAGGTGCGGGTGAAGCCGTTTTGAGACTTGTCTTTGAATTGCACGGTGTTTCCGGTGCAAACCGTCACAGGCTCCGCCAGAAAACTGGCCACAGGGCTGCCGGTGCAGGTGGCCAGGCAGCCGTAGGTTGGAAGGTTGGTATTTAGACTGGTCACTGTCGCAGCCGACCAAATGCTCGTGTTATTGATGGCCGGTGCCATGATGTAAGGGCTGCCGGATGCATCGTGGTTGGCGCTGAAGTTATGGCCCATTTCATGGGCTTGTAATACCCTGTCTTGCCAGGACACGCCTAAGTACTGGCAGATGTTGTATCGGTAATTTGTTGCACAAACTGCATCCACCCAAGCGAGACCAATGGTAGTACCATTGAGGTCCCGACCAGTCCAAAGGGTGGCCAAATCATGGGTAGCCGTAAAACCGGTTGGCCCCCAGGCAGAGAAATCATCCAATAAAATATTTGGATCTGTGGAGGTGGTCCATTCTTCGGGCAATGCCGAATCGACGAACTGCTCCACCAGGATCAGCTCCACATTGTCAGTGAACTCGTGGCGGTAGTTTACGGCCACATTGTTCAGTACACCGATGTTGCGGGTTTCAACGGCACTTACGGAGCCAAGTGTGGTAAAGAGCAAATAGTCGGAAGCGATAGCCACCTCCGCCTCCAGGCAGGAATTCACTTTGTTGATTCCGGGATTGACTGGCACCGGTTTTTTGGATATTTCCTTCACTCCGCAATGCACGTCCTCACCGGGTTTTACATCCGCTGCCCGGTAAACCACGAACTCATCCCTGTTTGCCGAAGGATCAAAAAGCCAGACCGGCTCTATGAACCAGCTGTCGTCGCCAATTTCGAAGAAACCATAGACGAAATCCGGCGCAAGGGTCAGCGCTGCCAGTTGGCCTGAAGGCCCACGCCCCTGGTAAGTGTAGATTTCAACGGGAACGGCTTGTTGGATTCCCTGCGGAGTTTTCACCCGCACTGAATAGCCGCCCGCTTTCAGGGCGACTTTTTCCATCTGGAAATTCCAGCGCTGCACACCCAATTGAAAATCGAAGATCACCGTAGTTTCAGCTGGATTCAAGCGATCCAGTAAACTACCAACGTCCACCTGGTAAACAGTGAAATCCTTGAAATTGAGCCCGAGTTCGGCTTGTGAAGAAGGCCCTGGAACCTCCTTACCGAATACAGTAACTGATTGTGAGTGAAGCGGCTGAACGAGCAAGAGCAAAGCCGCAAAAACCGGCAGGACAATTTGATGCATCATCGAATGTAAATGTGAGAGCGGGGTCGCCACAAGTTAGCAAGTGCATTGTTAAGGTGCTAACAAAGGCGCATGTTCATTGCCCGACAGTAATATTTCCCAGCTGAGTGAACCCTTTACTGGCAAGATTTTGGTGTTTTACCAATGTTCCCCTCTCTCATAAGGCTGTACGCACCCACCCTCCACTGTACTCCCCCACAGCCGGAACAGGTCATTACTCAAACGACGAGAACTATGAAGGCACTTCTCTCCCTTTTGCTTTGCCTGGCATTGTCCCTATGGACAAGCCCCCTCTTTTCCTGCCACCTTTCTGACCTTACCCTTGACTCCGTGGTCCA
>RFGN01000343.1 GCA_003696645.1 Gammaproteobacteria bacterium
AACTCGCGCCTTTCCCTGTAAAATCGTAAAACTGTAAAACCGTAAAATCGAAGGGAGGGTTTGAGGTTTGGGTTTGTTTCAACCACAGGGTGAACCATACGGTCAAGCCGGAGGTGCCCACAGAGGGTGTTGGGCGAGAGGGCGAGCAAGACATAGAAACAAATGGAAATAGGTGGAGACAAGTGGAAATAAATTGTCCCCAGCCCGCTCCTCCCCGCCCATCATGTAAATCCTGTCTGCTCGTAGGGGCACATCCTGCCTGCCCGTATGGGGCAATCCTGATTCTGACGGCTCCCCCAAACCCCATCCCAAACCCCACCCAACTCTAAACTTTCCACTCTAAACTCTCCACTTTATCACACCCCCACCCAACGATCAACGAACAACGAGCCTCCTCACGATTTTACAGCCCATGCTCAGAAGGAAATATTGCCCTGCACAAGCAGGTAGCGCTCCATCAGGCGGCGGGTGTTTCGAATTTGGAGGAAACCCAGATCTTGCAACGTGACCACCTGGTTTTGATTCAGGGGGTTGTGAATCTCCAGACTGAAGCGAAGTTTCTTCCATCGGGAGGGGGCATGGGCTTTGATGGAAGAAGTCCAGAAAGTGGTGGCGGGGTCGCCGCCGCTGCGGAAGCGGTGCAGGGTGTTGCTCCAGCGGAGCCGGAGTTTCGGGGAGGAGTTGTAAAGCAGGTCGAAATGGAATTGGAGGTCTCTGGAGCGGAAGGGAGGGTCGTCGGTCTCCAGAATGCGGGAGCGGGTTTCAGCGGCTCCGGCTCCGAGGAAGAAGTTGACGGGCAAGTTGAAGCCGGTTTTCCAGGAGAGGTTGCCCCGCAGGAAAGTGCCCGCCATGCGGCGCTTAAGCTGCTCGAAGAAGTACTCCTGCCGGCTCGTTCCCCCTTCGAGGTGGATTTTCAGGGTTCCGGGAAATTTAAAGAAAAGGCGCTCGAATGCGAACTCCCCCTGCACGCCTTCGTTTCGGGCGGTTTTTTCAGCCAGACTTTCCAAAATGAATTCACCGGAAGATTCGTAGTTCGGCACGACGGGCGCGTTTTGCCGGTACAGGCTCAGGCCGCCTCGCAAAGTGCGATGGGGGAAGACCTTGTTATCGGCGAATCGCAGGGACAACCAGTAATCCTTTTGGCGGAAGGGGAGGTGAATGCCCTGCGCGAAGCGGTAGCGGCTTCGCAGTGCCGGGAAGGCATAGCGATCGAACAGGGTGGGCAGCCGGACGTCCTTGCGAAAACTCAGGCGCAGCTCCTTCCTGTTGCTCCACCTTTTCAGGGTTTCCAGGTTTAGCGTGGCAAAGGGGAAACCCTCGCTCAGCAGGTGGTCGTCCAGCTCGTTTGACAAAAGATGGCTGACGACTCCCGCCCGGAGGTTGGTTTTGATTTCCCAGTCATTGGATTTGAGCGTGGCAAACGATTCCCCCCACCAGCTTTCCTGGAGGTAGGAATGGGTGTGTCGGTCGGGAGAGGAATTTCCCACGGCAAGGTTTTCCATCCCGGAAAAGTCTTTTCGGCTGTAGGCGAGGCTGAATAGAAAGGGGTGCCGGCCGATGCGCTTGAAATACTTTCCGGAAAGCTGGAGCAGGTCGTTGTCCAGGGCACTGACTTGCTCCAGGCCTTTGAACTCCTGAGGAAAGAGGGGGATGCTTCGGGTGGAGTCGAAGCTCAGTTGGTAAAGGCGCTCCTGGTCGAATCGCTGGTAAAGAACTTCCCAGCGCAGTGCCGCGCGTTTTTCGAGCTTGTGGGTCAGGTAGAGGAAAGCTTGCCAGCCGGTGGTTTGGGGGTGGTCCAAGCGCATTTCACCCCTCTGAGTGAGTTGGGTGGTGCTCCGGTCTTCTTCCGTCAGGGATTCGGCGCCAAGCTCAAGCCCCACCCGGTGATTCAGGTGCGCTTTGGAGAGGATGGCAAAGCGCTGTTTGCTGAACCGATGGTCGGAAAGGAGTGCATCCGTTCGGTCGAGGGACGGGTCGTCCAGATAGGAGAAGCGGGAAGACAGGTCTGTCTTCCAGTTTGCACGGGGCAGCTCCCCGGAGGCCTGGATGCTCCAGGCAGGCAAGGGGCGCCAGGTGAGGGTGCCCAGGAAGTGGAATTGTTTTTTGGAGGCAAAGGAGGTGGGGTCGGCGAAGGCACTGGCAAAGTCTGCCAGCCTGGGAGGTGCCAGGCCGAACAGCGGGTGAGCCTGAAAGGAAGACACGTTTCGGAAGCCGCTGGAGCGGTGTTGCAGGGGGCTGGCGGTGTTGTCGCCGCCGAGGAGGTGCAATTGCTTTAGGTTGTTCAGTACGGAGAAGACGTTGGCGTTCCCGTCGTATCGGTTGCGGAGGCCCAGACCGACGTGCCCGCTCAGGCTCAGGCTCTTTTTGCGTTCCTCCTTCACCTGCAGGTTCAGCGCCAGCTCTTGGGGGTCGAAAATTTCCTGCAGCAGCGGCTCGTCCAGATATCGGAAAACTTCCACCCTGGAAATCAAGGTCGGGTTCAGGTTACGGGTGATCACCTGATAATCCCGGCGGGTCAGGTCTTCCCCGTCGATGAGCACCCGGCTCACCGGCTCTCCGTAGTATTCGATGTCCCCCTGCGGGCTGACGGAAAAGCCCGGCATTTTGGCCAGAACTTCCCCGATGGAGCTCTCGGTGGAATCGGAAAAACTTTCCAGGTCATAGACGATGGTGTCCGCTTTTTCCTGGATGGGTGGGCTGCTGCGTACGATCACCTCCTGCAATTCGAAGGAGGCCTCCCGCAAGTGCACTTCGAGGGGGTGGTGGGTGTTGAGGGAAGGGAGGGGAATCCAGGCGTCTTCGTAGCCGATGTGTTGGATGCGCAGGGTTTTGCCGCTTCGCGGGGCGGGCAAGGCGATGCGGAAGCTGCCGTCGGGGCGGGAAAGAGCGAATGCGAGCACGGTGCTGTCCCGGTCGTCCAGAATGGAGAGGGTGGAGAAGCCGAGCGGCTCCAGGTTGGATGCATCGAAGACTTTCCCCCGGAGCAGGGAGGTATCCGGGGGCGTTTGCCCGAGGGCGGGTTGAACGCAAAGCAGGGCTAAGGCCGCTGTCAGCAGCCTGAAATCAATGCTCATATTCTTCCAGGAATTGCCATCTTTCCAGGGTCATTTCCTGCTCCTTCGGTTGCGAGGAATTCGCAATGCGGAACAAGCGCAGCTGTTCACGCTCCCAGATGGTTTTGGCTTCTTCGTGGGTGATGATTTTCGAGCCCCGGGAGGGCGGGGGCACGATGTAGGCGGCATATCGGTCGTCGGCCCGGATATCCAGCTCTTTTGCCGAGAACCGAACCTGCTCCTTCTCATCGCTGACTTCCAGAATCAGGCCCGGCAGCATGCCCAGTTTCCAGGGGCCGAAAGGCACCGGAATTTCAGGGGTGAACCAGGCGGTGTAATCGCGCCCCCGAAAATGGACACCGGCTTTCTGGCACAGATAGCTGCCCACCCGCTTCTGTTCGGGATGCACGGTCCATTCCAGCTCGGGAAGGGGCTCTTTCCACCAGAAGGGCGTCAGGAGCATTACGAACTCCCGCACGATGAGTTCACCCGACTTCATGTCCAGGTAATAGCTGTCGCCGATACTGTCCCGGTTGTAGCAGTCCATCACCGTCCGCCCCGAATTGTCGTTCACGGTTTTGACGGTCATGGTGGCGTCCCCTACATTTCCCAGATAATCGATGCACACGATCCCACCTTCTCCCCGGCTGTGGAAAAACAAGGCGCGATCGGGGGTGAAGTACAGCGTGGCAGCCCGCACGATGGGTATCCCCCGGAGGTTCAAATGGTATTCGTAAACGACCTTTCCGGAGCTGAAACCCTGTGCGTGCCCTGAAAAAGGAACCCAGAAAGCACATGCGAGTAGAAGGCAAACGATCCGGTTCATAGGGTGGAGGTTTTCGAGGATTGGAGTCCCTGCCGCGATGGAAAAGAAAGCGGATGAGCGGTTCGCCCATCCGCCCTTGAATTTACATTTTTTCAACCATTTCGATAGGAAGTCAACCACCCTGAGATTGGTGGAAAGCCACCAAAATGGCCTGAATCGTGGCGGGTTGCAGTTTTTCCACCAGGGCGTCCATCTGACGGGCTTTTTCGCAGTAGGCGGGGTTTTTCGTGCTCCCCAGTTGGTACAGCTCGTCCAATCCGGCCAGGATTTGTCGCGCCGTTTCGGAATCTTCCTGTGCCACTGCATTCCGGAATACCTCCCACTTTTCTTTGGGGGCGATGTCGGGGCGGCATGGGGTTTCTACCTGGGTCGTTTCCCCACCGCTGGAAGTCGGACCATCGGGACATTCGCATTCACAATCGCAGGAAAAAATTCCAGAATCACAGGTGCACCCACAGCGATCCGGACAGGTGGCTGAGCATTTTCCTCCCAACCAACTTGAACCCTCGCAGGAATGGTGTTCGGAAGCCCCCTGAGTGGTTTGTCCGCAGGAGACCTGTGGGCAGACGAACACGGCAAGCAGGGTCATTGCCACACCCGTGAGCAGAGTTAAACGTATTGCTTTCATGATTCGAAGTATTTAAGGTTTTGAAAAAAGGTTTTCCCTTTGGCTCGAACTTTTTTCTCAACCTCCGCTCG
The DNA here is from genome assembly GCA_003696645.1 of Gammaproteobacteria bacterium. GTDB lineage: Bacteria > Pseudomonadota > Gammaproteobacteria > J025 > J025 > J025. The sequence goes on from RFGN01000343.1 coordinate 4,579, forward strand.
CCAATTACCTCAGCTGAACTGTATTCGAAAGCAAGATTTTCCAGACTTGTCGATGTTGTATGGGGATACCAAAGGCAAGAGAAACGCACCAACTCTTAAGCCGAATAAAGAGA
>RFGN01000344.1 GCA_003696645.1 Gammaproteobacteria bacterium
ATTTTCCTTCTGGGGAGGTGAACCTGCAGCAGATTTGCTGACCAGCTTTCTCAGTCCTGGCAAATGGACCATTTACAGTGACCTCGGACGTTCATCGCTCATAAGCGCGCTTAGAGTGGTTCCCGATGCCAATGGAAATCTGGAAGTACTCAGCCCATTCTGGAATGTTCAAAATTCAGCTTTTGCCCTGCCTGAAAAAAAGACTGTTCACCCCTTGTTGGTATATGCAGAATTGATTGGCGACGGCAACGACCGGAATTTTGAAGCAGCACAAAAAATCTATGCCCAATACTTACAAGATATTTTTGAACAGGATAACTGACGAGGTTGTCATTGAACTGCTGCGGGTCATACTGCCCGTTCTGGAAGCAGCAGGCGTAGATTATTTTGTGGTGGGGGCTTTTGCGAGAGATGCAGAACTGCTGGCCAAAGGCCACACTGACCCACCAGTCCGGAAGACCAGGGATTTGGACCTGGCTGTAATGGTTGGCTCCATTGAAACTTACGATGCATTGAAAATGGCATTGGCTCAGTTGCCCGGATTGGAGGAAAGCCAGTCAGAACCTTACAAGTTCATTTTCAGACAAGCGTACGAAGTGGACTTATTGCCGTTTGGGGCTATTGCCGATGAAAAGGGACAGGTTGAGCTGAAGGCCAGGCAAGCCTTCGTTCTTGAATTACCGGGTATCGAAGAAGTTTATCCATTTGCCGAAACAATCGAGACACAAGAAGGCCTGCAACTGAAAGTGGCTTCTCTGCCGGGTGTAATCATGTTGAAGCTGATAGCCTGGAATGACCGCCCCGAAAGGCAAAAGGACATTCGTGACATTGACCACATCTTGAATAATTTCATGACCCTCCATTGGGACGAAATAAGTGCCGAACCTGACAACCTCTTTGAGTTATACGGAGACGAAACAACCGTTTACGAGCAGTGTGTTTCAGCCCGGTACATTGGCCGGCAAATGGGCCTCATGCTTAAAGGCAATACGCAGTTGCGCAAGCGTATTCTTGAACTATTGCGAGAAAATATGAAGAACTCTTCCATAGCCCAGTTGATGTCTCCTCAAAACGTGGAGGACAGTCAACGGATAATCAAAGCAATGCTTGATGGAATGAACGACAGTATAGCTAAATAGTGATTGCTGGATTCAAGGCACGACGGACTTTTAATTCAACCCCCTTTTCGACCGAAGCGATAAATTCACAACCAATCATATGACCAGATTCCTTCCCATCTTCCTCTTCGCAAGCCTGACCCTGGCCACTGCCTGCTCCGATGGTCCAGAGCTTTCCGGCAAGATCCACCTGAAAGCCGGCTCTGAATGGAAGCCCATGGTTTTCCTCGTCGATCCTGGTAGCTGGGGCGCTGTGGCAAAGAACTTTTCCGGTACCCTGCTGGATTCTGCCGCCATTGCCGCTGATGGCAGCTTTTCCTTCGGTAAAATGCCGGCGGTGAACGGGCCCGTTCTTTTGGAACTGACCATCCAGCGCAAGGACCAGAAACTTTTCCCCAACCGGCTGGAGGATGAGAATCCTGCCGTTGCCAACTACATGCCCTTCATTTGGGAACCCGGTAAAAACCTGAATGTGAGCGCCGATGCCGATGCCTTCCAAAAGACTTTCAC
>RFGN01000345.1 GCA_003696645.1 Gammaproteobacteria bacterium
AACTCGCCTGCATGAAGGAGGAATCGCTAGTAATCGCAGGTCAGCATACTGCGGTGAATCCGTTCCCGGGCCTTGTACACACCGCCCGTCACACCATGGGAGTTGGCCACGCCCGAAGTCGTTACTCTAACCGTTCGCGGAGGAGGGCGCCGAAGGTGGGGCTGATGACTGGGGTGAAGTCGTAACAAGGTAGCCGTACCGGAAGGTGTGGCTGGATCACCTCCTTTTAGGGAGACCTAACCCACATTAATTGACCTGAAGATTTATATAGGGTTGAATGTGAGGTCATCTCTAGGTCGTTCGGGATTCAATTTAAGCGATGCGGTTTTCATTCCTATGGTTGAGGTGTGAGGGCTATTAGCTCAGGTGGTTAGAGCGCACCCCTGATAAGGGTGAGGTCCCTGGTTCGAGTCCAGGATGGCCCACTGAGTGGGGGTATAGCTCAGTTGGTAGAGCGCCTGCTTTGCAAGCAGGATGTCAGCGGTTCGAGTCCGCTTACCTCCACCATTAATGAACTGAGTTCAGATTTAGAGAGCAGCAAGATAGCGATAGGAGTTATCCTGCTGTGTTCTGAGAGGACACAGTGAGACCCTTGAAAACTGCATAGAGCGAGAGAAAGTCGAAGGTAGTAGTAGTCAGACACTACTGAGAAAGTTGGTCAAGCTACCAAGGGCTGATGGTGGATACCTAGGCACACAGAGGCGAAGAAGGACGTGGTTACCGACGATATGCTCCGGGGAGTTGGAAGCAAGCATTGATCCGGAGGTTTCCGAATGGGGCAACCCAGTATACGGCCATCTGAATCTATAGGATGGCACGAGCGAACGCGGCGAATTGAAACATCTTAGTAGCCGTAGGAAGAGAAAGAAAACTCGATTCCCCTAGTAGCGGCGAGCGAAGCGGGAAGAGCCTAAACCAATGGTTTTTACTGTTGGGGTTGTGGGACAGCGTGATGGAATCTAGCGACTAGACGAAGCAGTTGAGAACTGCACCAGAGGAGGTGAGAGTCCTGTAGTCGAAAGTTTAAGGATACTAGCTGAATCCCGAGTAGCACGGGGCACGTGGAATCCCGTGTGAATCCGCGAGGACCACCTCGTAAGGCTAAATACTCCTGTGTGACCGATAGTGAAGAGTACCGCGAGGGAAAGGTGAAAAGAACCCCGGGAGGGGAGTGAAATAGAACATGAAACCATCAGCTTACAAGCAGTCAGAGCCCGATTAAACGGGTAATGGCGTGCCTGTTGAAGAATGAGCCGGCGACTTATAGGCACTGGCAGGTTAAGGCGGGAATGCCGAAGCCAAAGGGAAACCGAGTCTGAATAGGGCGAAGTGTCAGTGTTTATAGACCCGAACCCGGGTGATCTAACCATGTCCAGGCTGAAGCTTGGGTGACACCAAGTGGAGGGCCGAACCGACTGGCGTTGAAAAGCCAGCGGATGAGGTGTGGTTAGGGGTGAAATGCCAATCGAACCCGGAGCTAGCTGGTTCTCCCCGAAATGTGTTGAGGCGCAGCGGTCGTTATTATAGCTGGGGGGTAAAGCACTGATTCGGTGCGGGCTGCGAGAGCGGTACCAAATCGAGTCAAACTCTGAATACCCAGTGAACAGACGGCCAGTAAGACGGTGGGGGATAAGCTTCATCGTCAAGAGGGAAACAGCCCAGACCATCAGCTAAGGTCCCCAAATCACAACTAAGTGGTAAAGGAGGTGAGAGTGCTGAGACAACCAGGAGGTTTGCCTAGAAGCAGCCACCCTTGAAAGAGTGCGTAATAGCTCACTGGTCAAGCGCTCTTGCGCCGAAAATGAATGGGACTAAGTTGTGTACCGAAGCTATGGACTTCTAAGGAAGTGGTAGGGGAGCGTTCTGTACGAAGCGAAGCATTAGCGAAAGCAGGTGTGGATTGTGCAGAAGTGAGAATGTCGGCTTGAGTAGCGCAAACATGTGTGAG
>RFGN01000346.1 GCA_003696645.1 Gammaproteobacteria bacterium
AGGTAAAAAACAACCACCCCCTGAACATGAACTCATAGGCCAACAGGTAAAGCACCCAGGTCACAGCACTAGCCACAACCACTGACCTGGGCCAGCGATGCATTCTGATTTGCGGGTACATGGCCAGGTTTGAAGGTGTTCTGCCAACAAAGTAGTTCATCAAAACCACAACGGCACCCAGGCCAGCCGTCCAGATCAAGGTTTCCCGGCCGGACTGAAACTTCACACCGAAATCGGAAAGGGAATTCCCCATCAGTGAGAAAATCACGTATGGCACCAAGCCATACAACAACAGCCCCCACAGCCTTTGAAAATAAACCCACCAGGCAAGGCTCCGCTCCTGCCCCATTCTTCTGGCAAAACCAGCCCTCAGCCTTTCCGAAGAAATGACAAACTGGTATGCGATGAAACCCAATGTCAACAGTGTGATGGAGAGGGAAGCTTTACTCATTCTTGTTGATTATAGAGGATTATGAAGATTATGGGGATTATGAAGATCAGGGTTGTGAATTGGATTGGGTGAGAAGTAGGTCACGGTATTTTTAAGCTGAAAGTGGTTCTTAAACAGTTCCGTCAGCAGTGAACTCACTCCTTCCGGGCCAGAATTTTGATGTCCACCCGTTGGTCTTTTCGTCGGGAATAGAGGCTGTAATCACGCACCCGCCAGTTCTTTTTGCCGAAGGTTTTGACATTGATCCTGTCTTCTGAAATTCCTTTGCTGATGAGGTAATCCACCACCGATTGAGAGCGGTTGGCAGCAAGCTGACGGATGTAATCGTCTGAGGGTATGTTATTGGCCCTTCCCTCTATGAGCACCCGCCAGTCGGGGTTCAATTTTAGAATGCCCACTACCTCTTCCAAAATTTCGTAGTCTTCCTGATCCAGGTTAAAAGAATCTGACACGAAATACACCTTTCCAATGTACTTCAACTTGTAATCCACCCAATAGGTGGTGGTATCGTTCCTGTGGGTGTGCTGAACACTTACCGTTTCTTCCTCTTCTTTCGCTGTTTCTTCACTTTTTTCCGCAACCTGAGTGCTTTCCGGAGGGATTTGTTCCTCCTCCTTTTTCTCTTCCGGAGGATTTGGAGAAGGCTTTAACTCCGGCACCTTGGCCACCTCTGGTTCCGGATCCTTTGGTTTGGGTACCA
>RFGN01000347.1 GCA_003696645.1 Gammaproteobacteria bacterium
GAGATTCCCCTTTTTTCATTGGTGGCAGCAGTCTTTCATCATTACTGGAATCCGGCTCGTCTGTTCCTTCCTGATAGACACTCAGAAAGCCCGGTTCAACCAGGGTAGAGCCGGTTGCACGAAACTGGTGCATCTCGCTTCCGGCAATCAGATCTGCTGTCACGGTATTGTAGATGGCAGGAACCATCTGGCAGGCCAGGGCACGCTTCCAGATCAGGTCGTACAATTTGAATTGCTCATCAGTCAAAAAAGACTTGATGGCCTTTGGCTCCTTGGCAACCTGGGTCGGACGGATCGCCTCGTGAGCCTCCTGGGCATTCTTGGACTTGGTCTTGAAAACATTGGCAGAATCCGGCAGATTCTGCTCGCCATAATGCCTGAGAATATAGGAACGGATATCTTCCAGGGCCTCCTGAGAGAGGTTGACCGAGTCGGTTCGCATATAGGTTATCAACCCTTCCGCTCCCTGTCCTGTATCGATTCCTTCATACAGTTGTTGCGCAATACGCATGGTTCGGCTGGCACCAAACCCAAGTTTTCTCGAAGCCTCCTGTTGCAGGGTTGAGGTAATGAAGGGTGGAGAGGGTTTGCGCTGTCGCTTTTTCTTGCTGACAGTCAATACCTGCAATTGCCCTGCTGCTGCCCGGGTCAGGGCATCATGGGCAGCATGGGCGGCCTGCTCATCGGCAATACTGAACTGTTCCAGTTTCTTGCCATCGTAGATTCTTAAACGGGCCTCGATCACAGCCTTGTCGGCATTGACTGCCTCAGCCTGCAATGTCCAGTATTCTCTGGGCTTGAAGGCTTTGATCTCAAGCTCACGTTCGGCAATCATGCGTAAAGCCGGACTTTGAACCCGTCCGGCAGACAACCCTCTTCGGACCTTCTTCCAGAGAAGGGGAGAGAGATTGAAGCCAACCAGATAATCCAGCGCCCGGCGGGCCTGCTGGGCATCCACCAACTCGGAAGACAGGGATCGTGGATGTTCAATCGCCTCGGTTATCGCTCGCTTGGTGATCTCATGGAAGACCACACGCCGAACGGTCTTGCCTTCAAGCAGTCCACGCTCCTTCAACAATTCATGCACATGCCATGAAATCGCTTCACCCTCACGATCCGGGTCAGTGGCCAGGTACAGTGTATCGGCCTTTTTCAAGGCCTTGGCGATGGCCTCCACATGACGGATATTCTTTTCGATCACTTCATATTTCATGGCAAAGCCATGTTCGGGGTCCACTGCACCCTTTTTCGGCAGAAGGTCGCGAACATGCCCATAGGAGGCCAGCACCCTGTAATCCTTGCCAAGGTATTTATTGATAGTCTTGCACTTGGCCGGAGACTCTACTACAACAACTCCACTCATGATCTAGACACGTTCTAGTGCATCATCTGCACATCTTCTGAAAAAAACAGCCCCTCGAACGACTCGAACTGACGTTCACGGCCAGGATAATGATATAGTACAAACAGTACCACCCACTGCAGCTGTTCGACATCCAGCCTCGTATCGGGCTGCAAAGCCAGGGCCCGTTCGATTACCCACTCCCTTGACAATCTGTCCAACAGGCCATTCTGGCATAGCAGGTGCAGAAAACCCAGGGCATCACGGGTAAAATGCTGCTCTTCCATCTCGGAAAACACCCGAAAGCTGCTTATTCCACCAGCAGGATTCGCCGTAGTACCCTCCTGCCAATCAGACGAGGCATTTGACAGGTCGTCCAACCATGAAATGGCATGCTTGATGCTGGCATCTTCAAAACCGGCCTCGATCAACTTTTTCTGCAGGCGTTCCAGACTGCTTTCCTCATCTGAACAGAGAAATTCCTCATAGACGTAGACAAGCACATCCAGCACCTTCTCTTCACTTATTGACATGAGCGTTCCATCTTAGACTTTTACAAACAGGCCGCCTGGCAGGGAAGTGACATAACCGCTCAATTCCAGCGAGACAAGCATTGCATTGACATGCTCAACCAGCAGACCGCTTCTGGCTACAAGATGATCAGGCGTCACCGGTTCATAACCAAGGCAGGATAATAACCTTTTTTCCTGATCATTCAACTTTTCGGAAAAAATTTCATCTGCCGCCGGACCTTCTATGGATAAATCAGTCGCCTGCTTATTACCCTCGCATGACGCCGAAACAACTGTGCGAATCAATGGACCAAGTTCCTCGAAGATATGATCAACATTCTCAACCAGCTTGGCCCCGTCCCGTATCAGGGCATGACAACCCCGACTCATCGGATTATGAATGGAGCCAGGCAAGGCAAAGACCTCACGGCCCTGCTCCAGGGCCTGCCGCGCAGTAATCAGCGAACCGCTTTTCATGCCCGCCTCCACGACCAGTGTGCCCACTGACAACCCGCTGATTATGCGATTGCGACGCGGAAAATAGGCTGCCCTGGGCGGGGTTCCCAACGGGAATTCCGAGATCAGTGCCCCGGAAGCGGCAATAGAATACGCCAGTTCCCGATTCGAGGCCGGGTAGACACGATCCAGTCCTGTCGCGACAACAGCCAGCGTAGTCCTTCCTGCCGCCAAGGCGCCTTGATGAGCAGCCGTATCAATACCGATGGCCAGACCACTTACTATGCTCACCCCCTGCAGGGCAAGGCTCCTGGAAAACTCATAGGCCTGCTGTCGGCCATCTGGAGTAGGGTTGCGGCTGCCCACGATCGCCAGATGGACTTCATTCAGGGTCTGCAGATTTCCATGCACATACAGAAAAGGGGGGGCATTGACCGTTTCCCGCAACAGTACAGGATACCTCTCATCCTCGATGGACAGGATATGATGATTCTCCTGCTGTCCCCACTCAAGCGCCTTATCCACGATCTTCCAGTCCGGGGAACGCAGCCAGTCGATTGCGGCCTGCCCCAGCCATGGCACTGGCCTGCCTCGAGAGATATCATCAAATAGATCACGAATTTCTGTATAGTGGCAGGTCAATCTGGAATATACCGCCGGCCCAACACCTGGGGCATGACATAATGCCAACCTATATCGAAGCTTTTCCTGTTGCATCCAGTACAGACAGCAGCATGCTGTCAGCTCCCGAAAAGGGAAGATTCATATGACTTCAATGAGGTCTACAGAACTATTCCGGTCGAACGAAATAATCCCCCACATTGATATCCTTGGAAGACTCCAGAACCAGCGCATAACTCATCCTGGGATAGGCACGAACCACCATGATCATGCCAACCTTTTCATCAGGCAGGGTGATACGTCCCCTTCCGTTTGCAGTTACATCTTCAATCTCTTCTCCCTTTTTCTTGACAGAAAAGATATGTCCCACTTCAAGACCCTGCTGACTGCCGCGGTTGAGGACAATAACCTGATACTGGCCTGACATGGCCATGGCATCTACCAGAGAGATGATTCGACCGGAAACCGGCTTGTCAGTCACCCGTGGAACAAAATCACCGGCATTGAGATTTCTGCGCCGATCCTTGAGCAGTCGATCCCCCCTGAGCGTTTCGCGAAAGGATTCGGTCAACAATCCCGTAGCCGGGTCTCCTTCCTCCTCAATTCGAGCCTTGGCCACATAGGTGATTTCGACACCCAGTTCAGGGCTGCCCATGGAGTAGGGATCCTTGTAAACCTTGCCGGGATGAGCCACCATGAAAACATCATTCTTGCTGACATGCCCTCCCTTGACATAGATCCTGTCCGACATCCCGCTGACAATATGATGTTCCCCCAATGCCACAACATAGGGAGACTTGCGTAGATCCTCTCTTGATATCACCTGTACCCTGGAAAGAAATTTCTCCACGACGTTCAACGGGATCGTTGCGACCGGACGAGTCACCTGTTCAACGCGGACCTTGGGTGACAATTTGACCGTGGCTCTTGTTCTTTCAACCTTCACCGGTTTTTCAATGGTAAGGACCGGTTTGCCATCAACAAAGGTCAGAACTACCACGTCTCCCGGGTAGATCAGATGAGGATTCTTGATATCCGGGTTGACATCCCAGATCTCTGGCCAGCGCCAAGGGGACTCCAGAAACCTTCCGGCAATATCCCACAAGGTATCGCCTTTCTTGATCACATAACGTTCGGGGTGATCCGATTTCAGTGCCGGCCCTTCGGCCAGGACCGTCTGGTTGACCAGAAAGCTCAAACAGGGCACCAACAGGCCCGCGACAATGATTCTACGCACTTTCATAATTTTCCCGTGTCAAAACTAGTGAAACCCTGATTCTGGTCATAACCTCAACAAAATACTATACTGGAGGTTCATCTAAGGGCAATTATGCCAACAAAAACGGCAAACAGAAAATCTGATTTTTTTCTTGTCGAACATTTTAGACACCCTGACCATGTAAGCGTAATGGAACCCTATCCAATATTGCACTACCCTGACCCTCGCCTTCGTCTTAAAACTCGTACCGTTGAGCGGGTTGATGATGAAATTCGTCAAATCTTTGATCGTATGCTGCTAACCATGCATGAAGCTCCGGGCATTGGTCTGGCCGCCCCTCAGGTTGACATCCAGAAGGCCCTGATCGTTATTGATATCTCCGAAAAGAAGGATCAGCCCCTGTTTCTGGCCAATCCGAAGATCACTGCCAAATCCGGGCATAAAACCTTTGAAGAGGGCTGTTTGTCCGTACCGGGGATCTATGCTGAAGTCGAACGTGCAGAAAATATCACGGTCACAGCGCTCGATTATGACAACAACCCCATAGAGATCACTACCGATGGACTATTGGCCATCTGTATACAACACGAAATCGATCATCTCAAAGGCAAATTGTTTGTCGACTATCTCTCCAGAATCAAGCAACAGCGGATACGCAAGAAGATGCTGAAGATGGAGAAAATCACGCAAACCGCCTGAATGTTGCCATCGACCGAATATCATTCTCCACGTATTGTTTTCGCAGGAACTCCGGAATTTGCTGCTGTTCACCTGGAAGGCTTGCTGTCATCCGGCTATTTACCCTGTGCGGTCTACACCCAGCCTGATCGCCCCGCAGGCCGTGGCAGAAGACTTCAGGCCAGTCCGGTCAAACAGCTTGCGCAAGGACACAACCTGCCTGTTTTCCAGCCTCATACCCTGAACACGCCTGAAACCGTTCGGCAAATAGCAGGATTCCACCCGGATATCATGATTGTCGTTGCCTATGGTGTCATCCTCAAACAAGCGGTCTTGGATATCCCCAGGCTGGGATGCATCAATGTCCATGCCTCCCTGTTGCCACGCTGGCGTGGTGCTGCACCGATTCAGCGTGCCATAGCTGCTGGGGATCGTGAAACTGGTGTAACCATTATCAAAATGACCGAAGCCCTGGATGCCGGAGATATACTCGCCAGCAGTTCCTGGCCCATCACTGAATTCAGCACCTCTGCAACCCTGCATGATGAACTGGCCAGGCTGGGCAGTTCATTACTCCCGCCAACGATCGACAAGCTCGTTCGCGGCACCATCACCGCTCACCCGCAACCGAAGCAGGGTGTCACCTACGCACACAAACTGAACAAACAGGAGGCCCACATCGATTGGAGCCTGCCCGCTGTTCACTTGCATCGCCTGGTACGCGCCTTCAACCCCTGGCCGGTTGCCACAACCATTCTTCGAGGCAAGCCATTTCGTATTCTGGAGGCGATCCCACTCAAGACGGCTGACGCAGTGAATGGGTTGCACACCACCGATACACCCGGCACCCTTGTCGCCATCACCAATGATGGCCTGGACATCGCCACAGGTGATGGCTTCCTTAGATTGCAACAGGTCCAACTCGCAGGGAGGAAACCTCTCTTTGCTAGAGAGCTTGTCAATGGTCTGTCCTTGAAAATCGGAGAGCAGCTTGGCTAACCTGTCCATTCTCCCATGTCCAATGCCCGTCTGCTAAGCCTGCAGACCCTGCTTGGCGTCGTGCAACAGAAAGGTTCACTGAATACCTTGCTGGAAGACTGCACCCGCCATCTCAATCCCCAGGATTCAAGTCTGGTCAATCAGCTCAGCTACGGTGTGCTTCGTCAGTATGAATACCTGAGCGGGCTGACAACCAGATATCTGAAAAAACCACTTAAATCAAAAGATCAGGATATCTCTCTGATCCTGTTGCTCGGCCTCTACCAACTCCTTTTCACACGCATCAAGCCTCATGCAGCCATCCATGAGACAGTTGCCCTGACTCGAGCCATCCACAAGTCCTGGGCGAGCGGTCTGGTCAACGGCATTCTCAGACGTATCCAGCGTACCCCACGATCTGAATTGCGTTGTGAAGCAACATTGATCAGCGACTGGCTTCTCCAACGTCTTCAGCATGACTGGCCCGATGAGTGGCCAACCATGCTGGAGGCCAGCCGCCAACACCCTCCCATGACCTTGAGAATCAATCCGGCAAGAACCTCTGTTTATGAATATCTGACACGACTGGAACAACACGAGATTTCTGCAAAACCTGTGGCCGGTTTTCCACAGGCCCTTATCCTGGAGCATCCTGTACCTGTCTCCAAACTACCCGGATTTGACCAGGGCCATGTCTCTGTTCAGGACACCAGTGCCCAACTGGTAGCTCCGCTGTTGCAGGCAAAACCGGGCATGCGCATCCTCGATGCCTGCGCTGCACCGGGCGGAAAATCTGCCCACCTGCTTGAACTCCAACCACAAATCGGACATCTGCTTGCCATGGATATAGAAGAAAAGCGAAGTCTCAAGCTGGCCTCCACCATTCAGCGTCTGCAGTTTCAGAATGTCAGTATCTGCACGGCTGATGCCACCCACCCTGAGCAATGGTGGGATGGGCAACCCTTCGATGGCATCATGATCGACGCACCATGCAGTGGAACAGGCGTCATTCGTAGACACCCGGACATCAAGTTCTTGCGCAGGGAGAGCGACATTGACAGACTGGCCGAACAACAAAAAAAGCTTCTCCATGCCTGTTGGGCACTGTTAAAATCAGGAGGCAGAATTGTATATAGCACCTGTTCCATCTTGCACCAGGAAAATACCGACGTGATTGCAGAATTCATCGCATCCTCCCATGCCAGAGAAACAGACAGTGTCATCCACGGTGCCCGGCCACAACGTCACGGGATGCAAATCCTGCCTGGCCTCAACCCTTTCAATGGCGATGGCTTCTACCTGTCCTGCCTGGAAAAAACCTGACTTGAACCCTTGAATAACGGTCATGTGACAGCTTTTTTTTCAAGCCGCTCTCTGATGCGGTTGGGGATGGCCTTCTGTCTGACTCTTTTATTCCTTGATCAGGTCTATGCCAGAGATGGTCTTTACATTCAACAGGCGAGCAGCGAACTGAACCCGGGTAACCTGTATGTTCTTCATGCGACAATCGTTTACCGCCTGACCTCCGCACAGAAAAAGGCTCTGCACAATGGCCTGCCCATCATGATCAAATTCCGGGTGGAATTCTTGCGCAAACGTCCGGTCCTGGACGAGGAGGTCAGCAACCTCAAACAACGTTTTGTCCTGACCTATCGTGCCCTCACCCAGGACTACCATCTTCGCAACCTGAACAGTGGTGCCGAGTTCAATTTCGAGAGTCTGTCCACGGCCCTTAAAACCGCCGGACTGGTCCGCAACTATCCCCTGATAGACCGGAATATCCTGGAACCTGGAGAGCGCTATTCCATTCGAATCCGTGCACATACCGAGGTCATAGACCTGCCCACAACGATCAAGCTGATGAATTATTTCTCTGACAAATGGTCACAGACCAGCGACTGGTATAAATGGCCACTCCAGTTCTGAGATTGCTGAGACCCAGCACGGTCTCGATGGCCCTGCTGACGCTTCTGATTGTCACCTCACTATTCTTTCTTGCCCAGGCCCGTCAGGATGCAAATGAAATCAAGCCTGGTTATCTTTTGCTGTTTGCCGTCATCCTGTTTGAGCTGTTTATTCTCATTATCCTCGTCGGCAAGGGGCTGTTCAGACTGATTCGCCAGTATCGAAACCAGTCTGTCGGATCACGACTGACATTACGACTGTTTCTCATATTTATATCGCTTTCCCTGATCCCTGTCGCCATCGTCTATCTGTTTTCCCTGCAATTCATTTTCAAGGGTATCGACAGCCGTTTGGGAAGCGAGGTCGGTGACACGCTTCAATCGGCCTTCAACCTGAGCCAGAGCGTTCTGGATAATCGTTCGCATGAAGCCATACAAAAGGCCAAAGGGTTTGCCGCGTCACTTCATTCCGTATCGGACTCTGAACTGCCGTCACGTTTGCGCCAGATCCGGGACAGGGAGTTGCTTGACGAGATCCTGCTGGTCACCACGGATGGCAGAATACTGGCCATCAGCAGCGACCGGGACAGCCTGGTTCCTTCGACGCGCATTACCGACCTGCCTCTTTCAAGCCCGGAACCCCGTTTTGACATCTTTGAAGACAGTGAATCGAAGAATCTCGAAATACGGACTCTGGTCCCCTTCCAACGGCAAACTGGCCTGCATCAGAGCCGGGTTATTCTCATTTCCGTGTTTCCGGTCAATCCCCGTTTCAGTCAACTGATCAAGGAAATCCAGGCCACCTTTTCAAACTACAAGAGGATACTGTTTCTCCGGCCAGTCATGAAAACCAGCTTTACCGTGACCCTCTCTCTGGTTCTGCTTTTATGTGTCCTTGCAGCCATCTGGACTGCCTTCTATGCTGCACGCAGAATCGTTTCTCCCCTGCGTGTTCTGGCCATCGGGACAAGGGCAGTGGCAGCCGGACACTATGAAAAGCAGCTTCCACAGACCAGTCATGATGAGGTTGGACTACTGGTCTCATCCTTCAACAAAATGTCGAAAAAGATCGCCCAAGCCCGTGATGAGGCCCAACAGCACCAGATTGAGGTCGAACAACAGCGCGGTTATCTTGAAGCAGTATTATTGAATATCTCATCGGGCGTCATTGTGCTCGATGAACATATGGTACTGAACACCTACAATAGCGCCGCTGAAAAGATACTTGATTGCAATCTGAAACAATTTCATCATACCGCCATTCACCGCATCGAAACCGGCGATGAGGACATTCGGCAGCTGTTCACCCTGTTCTATCAGCGTATCAAATCCGGCGATGCAGCGTCCTGGCACATGGAACTTCAGTATCGGGGAAACAAGAATATTGCCTGTCGCGGTACATCCCTGATGTTGCATGGTGGGCAGCAGGGTCACGTCATTTCCATCAACGATATCACTGCTGTCATTCAGGCACAGAAAAATGCCGCCTGGAGCGAGGTTGCTGAAAGGTTGGCGCATGAAATCAAGAACCCTCTGACACCGATCCAGCTTTCTGCTGAACGATTGAATAGAAAATACAGCAATACCAGTCCCGAAAAATTTCTGCCAATCCTGAAACGCTCTACCCATACGATCATTCAGCAGGTCGATGCCCTGAAGGAAATGATCAATGCCTTCAACGAATATGCCAGACCTCCCAAGGTTTCCCTGCAGAAGGTCGCCCCCTCCCGTCTTATTCATGAGGTCATGGACCTGTATGTCGGTCACAGGGAAGACATCCGATACGAACTTCATATTGACGAGAATCTGCCGGACATGCAACTGGATTCCGGCAGAATTCGTCAGTTGTTGCATAACCTGATCAAGAACTCGATCGAGGCCATCAAGGATTCACCTGAAAAACGAATCAGCCTGACTGCCTGCAGAGAAACTGTTGAGGGACAGGAGCAGATCACGCTTCGCATCACTGATACCGGACCAGGATTCAGAAAAGACATGCTGGACAGCATATTCGATCCTTATATCACGGACAAGCCCAAGGGCAGCGGCCTGGGACTGGCCATTGCCAAAAAGATTGTCGAAGAACATAATGGCCGGATAATTGCCTCTAACCTGCCTACAGGAGGGGCCTGTATATCTATCCATTTTCCTGTAGGATAAACGCTTGAAATGATATTGGCGAAGGAATAAAAGAAGTGCCCAATCAGCCTGTCACCCCCTATATTCTGGTCGTGGACGATGAGCCCGATATCCGGGAACTGATCAAGGATATCCTTGAAGATGAAGGTTACGAGGTCGCTACTGCAGAAAATGCCCAGTCTGCCCTGAAGGCTCGCAAAAAACGTCGCCCTGACCTGGTCCTTCTGGACATATGGATGCCTGATATAGACGGGATATCCATCCTGAGGGAATGGGCCAGCGAGGATCAGACCCTGTTTCCGGTCATCATGATGTCTGGCCACGGATCTGTCGAGACTGCCGTCGAAGCCACCCGGCTTGGAGCCTACGACTACATTGAAAAACCTCTGTCCACAGCCAACCTGCTATTGACCATCAAGAATGCGCTGAAAACCAGTCGACTTTCCCAGGAAAACCTGCAACTGAAATCACAGCGACATGAACCCCTGCTGCCTATCGGCTCAAGTCGGGTCATGCAGGAGGTCCGCAGGCAGATTGAACGGGTTGCCATGCACAATGCCTGGGTTCTCATCAACGGGGAAGCCGGTGTCGGCAAGGAGCTGTTTGCCCATTATCTTCATCAACAGAGTCCTCGTTCGGACGGGGCCTTCATCCAGATCCGTTCGGCCTCTCTTATGAGGGAAAATGCATGTGCAGAACTTTTTGGCAGTGAAGAAAATGGCAGAATGCACTACGGCTTACTGGAACAGGCCAATGGCGGCACCTTTCTGATCGAAGAGATCAGTGAGCTGGATCTGGACACCCAGGCCAAGCTCTGCAGTGCGCTCAAGACCAAGACCTTTCACCGCGCAGGTGGCATTGAGCCGGTCAGTTTTGATACCTATGTCATTGCCACGACCCACAGGGATCTTGCCCCGTTGGTACGAGAAGGTCGCTTCAGGGAAGACCTTTACTATCTGTTGAATGTCGTCCCCATCACGGTACCTCCGTTGCGTGAACACGCCGAGGATATCCCGGAGTTGTTCGAATATTATGTAGAGCATTTCTGCGCCCAGGAAAACCTTCCCTTCCGCCACCTTGACGAACAGGCTGCTCTATTGCTCAAAAGTCACGACTGGCCTGGAAATATCCGGGAACTCAAGAATCTGGTACAGCGCCTTCTGATCCTTGGACAGGGACCCAATATCACCTCTCACGAAATCCAGTCCATGCTGGGAATCGCCTCTGATCCCATGTCTGTTCAATCAGAAAACGAACCCGCCAATCCGATTTTCAATCTCCCCCTGCGAGCTGCCCGCGAGAATTTCGAGCGCCAGTACTTCAGCTATCATCTCGCCAGAAATCACGGCAATATCTCCGAATTGGCCAATATCTCGGGGATGGAGCGTACCCATCTGTACCGAAAACTCAAGTCTGTGGGGATTGACATCAAACAGGCCAAAAGAAAAGCACAGGAATGAAAATCATTATTCTGGGAGCAGGGCAGGTTGGCGTCTTCCTGGCCCACAAGCTGTCCGAAGAGGGTCACGATATTACTATCGTCGACACACTCGACGAGCAGCTTCAGGATGTCGTGGCTCACTATGATGTCAGAACAGTAATTGGGCCGGCCTCCTATCCTCAGACACTGTCCTCGGCCGGTGCAGATCAGGCCGACATGCTGATTGCTGTGACCAAAAGTGATGAGACCAACATGCTGGCCTGCCAGGTTGCCTCCACCTTGTACAAGGTTCCAAGAAAGATCGCACGAATTCGTTCCAAGGAATATCTGACCAGGGCCGATCTCTTCGGCATTGACGCCATACCAGTTGATATCGCCATCAGCCCCGAGCAACTGGTTATCGACAGCCTGTCCCAGCTCATCCAATATCCGGGTGCCTTCCATGTCTACGATTTTGCTGACGGACAGATCGGGCTGGTGGGCGTACGTACAACACGCCTCGGCCCCCTGGTGAATCACAAGATCAAGGATCTGAAAAAACACCTGCCAGGTGTACAGGTCCGAATAGTCGGGGTCTATCGCAACAACAGTCCCATGATGCCTGCTGGCAACTTGATCATCGAAGAGGATGACGAGGTCTTCTTCATCGCCAAAAAGCGGGATATCCGCGTGATCATTCGAGAGTTCCGGGGCAGTGATATTCATCCGCGTCGCATCATGATTGCCGGAGGCGGAAATATCGGTAGTGGATTGGCACAGGCCCTGGAATCACAGTACCAGGTCAAGGTCATCGAGGCCCGCAGACATCGCGCTGAACAGATCTCCGAATTTCTGGATAATACTCATGTCCTGCTTGGCGACAGCACCAGCGAGGAACTGTTGCTTGAAGAAAATATCGAACATATCGATATCTTCTGTGCCCTCACCAATGCCGATGATACCAATATCATCTCCTCGCTGCTTGCCAAACGCATGGGAGCAAAGAAGGTCTTCTGCATCATCAACCGCATCTCCTTTGTCAATCTGATCGAAGGAGGCAAGATCGATATTGCCATTTCGCCACAGTTCGAGACCATTGGCAGTATCCTGGCGCATATCCGTCGCGGTGACGTCACTCAGGTCCATGCTGTCAGACATGGTTCTGCTGAGGCACTGGAAACTGTTGTCCATGGCAACCTGAGCACCTCAAAGGTCATCGGCCGCTCCATTTCTGACATCATATTTCCAGAAGGCGCAGTGATCGGTGCGATCTTGCGTGGAGACGAAATCCTGATCGCCCATCATGACACCGTCATCGAGGAAAATGACCATGTGATCTCGTTTGTCTACGACCTCAGCCTGATCAAAAAGGTTGAAAACCTCTTTCAGGCCATTTCCTAGAACATGCACACTTCCATCAATCAGAGGATCATGGGATTGCTGCTGATGATATTCAGTATTTTCCTGTTGCCCTCAACATTGATTTCCTTTTTTCAGCAAGATGGCCTGACTCAGGCATTTGGTTATGCCTACCTGATCACTGCCCTTGTTGGATTTCTGCTCTGGCTGGCTTCGCCTTCGGAAAGGATAGAGATGAAAATCCATGATGGCTTTATCATTGTCGTGTCCTTCTGGGTCGTCCTCGGTTTTGCAGGTGCCATTCCCTTCTACCTGACCATACCGAACCTTGCCTTCACTGATGCCCTGTTTGAATCGATCTCGGGTCTCACCACCACCGGTGGCACAGTTCTGACACACCTGGATGATATGCCAAGATCCATTCTCTACTACCGGCAACAACTGCAATGGCTGGGAGGCATGGGTATCATCGTTCTTGCCGTCGCCATTCTGCCCATGCTGGGGATCGGCGGCATGCAGCTATACAAGGCCGAAACACCTGGTCCCATCAAGGACAACAAGCTCACCCCAAGAATCGCCCAGACGGCCAAGGCCCTGTGGGCCATCTATCTTGGACTGACCTTGTTATGCGCCGCCGCCTATTATCTCGCCGGCATGTCCCTCTTCGATGC
>RFGN01000348.1 GCA_003696645.1 Gammaproteobacteria bacterium
AGGCCCCGATGCAGGTGTTACGGTCCAGGTCACATCCACACAGTCGGCTTCAGGTATGATGGTCAGAGTAGTCTCATTGCTGTTTTTGTTGCCAGGCTTATGCTGACCACAATTGATATAAAAGTAGTGGGTCAGATCAGTACCTGTCGGGATCTCATTGGAGCTCCAGCCGTTGGCCATGCGAACGGGAAGCTCAACACAAGGGGTACCCGGACCTGGAAAAAAAAGGTTCATCAGTTCATTGTCGCTCATATCCGCTCCCTGGAACTCGAAACGGATCTTATCAAATTTCAACAACTGCGAAGCTCCGAACGGTACAACATATTGCCAGTTCAAACCATTGTCGGGTGTCGTCACAGGTGCCAAACCGGTGATATTTAGCTCGGGCACATTGAGCAGCAGGTGCCCAAGGGGTTCACTGGAAATTACATTTACCGTAATAGCGCCAGGCCATAGAAGGCTATTATATGGGCATTCCGGATCGGGGAGTGGGTTGGCCAGTTGAACACAAGTCTCCATACATTCCCAGGCTCGGTCATAAATCGTGTGACCTGCTATGTCGGCAGTTACGTGTTGGATGAAGGGCTGGAAATTGTCAAGAGTAAATTCAATGGGTGCAAGGTTGTTGTTGGCATCTTTCGGCCCTTCGGTGGTATTGCCCTGCACATCGGTGACCACCGCCTTGAGTTCATAACGCCCATCGTTGTAGCGGGCATTTTGGGGGCAGTCGGCTATCATCGTTGGGGTGGCAGTGCCATCCATGGGGTCGTCACGGTGGATGCGGGTGACGAAGTCGGCAAAGTAGTAGTCGTCGTAGGGATGGTTACCTCCTGTAGTATAAGCGTATGGGTATTGCCCAGTAGTCACCCAGTTACCGTATGCGTTTGTAATGAAATTAGGATATATGGGATCAACTGTTGCTCCGAGCCATATCCTTGATTCGTGGTCTTGTCCTTCAATTAATACGTAATCCGGAGAATATTCAGGCTTTATCCGGTATTCAACCCGACTGACATTCATAGCGACATTTGAAAACCTATCACCCGCATTTGTAGGATTAGTGGCACCTTGCATAATGGTACGCGCTTTCAAGCCTTGTGCCATGGTGCCTGGATAATTGATAGATATATTACCATTGGGCTGATTCTGTGAATGCAATTCTATGATATAGTTTGGTGCTGCGTGCTGTATGGTATAGAAAGGATCTCCCGTATTATCAATAGTGATAGGGTTCTGCATATGCGATCCAGGGGTATTCTTAAACCGATATAGATGCAAGTGAACCGGCCCTGTAGCAGCATCACCCATGGGTGCAATATCAGCTCCATCGAAAATTTCATGAGTTGCGTAAATAGTAGTGCCGCCACAGAATGTGGCATTAAGCCCGGGAAGCGATACTTCCCCTACATCCAAAGCATTTGGCAGGTCGGCATATCCAATACATGCCTCAAGGTCGACGATAGCATAATAGTCGTCGAAAGGTGGTTCGCATCTTTTAAGTACAAACTTGCCCGACTTGAGGTACTGTCCCGTTTGCTGGTTAGGGAGCAAGCTGTTAAACATATGCCCATATCCATAGTAGTTGGTACCTGATACGGTTACAACTTTATAAGCTTGATTAGCTTGAACTCGGCTGATTGTCCCCCCCTCAATAACGACAATGGCATCGCCCCTATCTGTATCTCCCACACCATGCTGAAGGGAAGACATATCTGTGCCTTTATGCCATAAGGTGCTGCAAGTCGGGCAATCCCTAAAACTATAATC
>RFGN01000044.1 GCA_003696645.1 Gammaproteobacteria bacterium
CTTAATGGACCAACCTCAGCCGCCAATTGCAGATTGCATGGCGCCAACAAACGGATTGGCAAACAGAAACCACATCGCGAAGGCAAGAATAATAAAGGGGAATGATTCCATCAGACCGGCAAAGATAAACATGTTGGTCATCAGTGCAGGTTTCATTTCGGGCTGACGAGAGATCCCCTCAAGGGTTTTCGCACAGATCAGACCCCATCCAATAGCCGACCCCAGGCCAGCTGCCGCCAGGATTACACCAACACCTACGGCCGTGTAGGCATAAATATTAGCAATCATTTCGGGTGTCATAACATCATCTCCTTGTTAAATTAAAATTGAAGTCTAGTGTTCATCCACATGCGCCATGCCCAGATAGACTATGGTCAGCACCATGAAAATAAAAGCTTGCAGCGTAATGACCAACAAATGGAAGATCAACCATCCCAGATCAAGAACCACTTGCAGAGGAAACCAGAACAGGGCACCCGCACCGACCGCCATGGTGCCACCAATCAAGGCAATCAAGAGAAAAACCAGTTCCCCAGCAAACAGATTTCCAAAGAGTCGCAAGGCCAGACTGAGCGGTTTTGCCAACTCCTCAATCAGCGTCATGACAATATTCACAGGAATCAGAAACTTACCAAACGGATGAAACAGAAACACCTTCAGATACCCTGCCAACCCCTTGATCTTGATGTTATAGAACAGGATCAATCCAAATACGGTCAGCGACATCGCCAACGTCATGTTCAAATCAGTTGTAGGAACAACCTTGAGATAGTGAATCCCCAAAGCACTGGCCAACCATGGAATAAGGTCTACAGGGATAAGGTCCATGAAGTTGCACAGAAACACCCAGACAAAGATGGTCAGAGCAATCGGGGCAATAAGAGGATTATGACCCGGAAAGGTATCCTTGACCTGTTGCCCCACAAATTCAAGAATACTTTCTACAAAATTCTGGAATCCGGAGGGCACGCCCGGGTTCAACTTGCCACCAAGCCGCATACTGACAAATACAATCAGTGCCGCCAATGCAAAACTGAAAAAGATCGTATCAAGATGGAGCGCCCAGAATCCAGCCGCCTTGTGAGTGACCGGATCACAATTTCCAACACACCAGTTTGTCAAATGGTGTTGAATATACTCAACCGTACCGCCACCTGAATGCTCTGCTGCCTGACTCAACCTTAGCCTCTCCGTAATCTACTCACAACGTTACCGAATCCTGATCAATAGCGGGTACACGAACTGCACAATCACAAACCCGCACAATACCGGCAAGGGATCCAACCTGAAAAGCCATAACCCCAAGCCCAGCAGCACCAAAACCAGCACGAATCTGATCGCTGCTCCTGCATACAATACTGCAACGGCCGGCATCTTCGATCGTCCGGATGACGCAGATGCCAGACGGACACTCCAGGCAAGTATCACCGCCATCACTACTGCAACCATGGTCCCATACAGGGATGACAGGGCAGCATGCCTGCCCGAATACCCCGCAAAACCGACCGCGACAAGCAGTCCAACAACGGATTGCAACAGTATGCTTAGACGAGAGGCATCTCTGCCCGATTGTTTCAGCGCCGCCATCAGCTCAACTTGACAAGCAGCTTGTAGACTTTCAGAAACCCCCCAACAAACCCCAGAACACCGAAACTCAGCATAAACCAGGGGCCTGTATCCAACCAATAGTCAAGACCATAACCTATTGCCAGGCCCACAACACTCATCGATGTAAGCATGGTCCCTACACCGATCAACAAGAGCGGTGTGGCGGGTTTCTGATTCCGACCTCCCATCAGTTATCGGTGCGCATTATAGCTGGAACCCAAGCAATTGCAACCTAAATCTTCGTCACAAGACGTTCGAGAATTCCATCAAGTTCGTCCAGACTGTTATAGCGAATCACCAATTGACCACGCCCTCCACGCTGGTGCCGCACATTCACCTGCGCCCCCAACTTCTCGGAAAGCGTTTGCTCGAGCTGTTTTACATCTGGATCCATCTCTCCCGGTACACCGACAGGGCGTCGTTTCTCTATACCCGCTTTCTTGACCAGGCGTTCTGCCTCTCGAACCGAAAGCCCTTTCGTGACAATCTTTTTTGCCAGGGCGACCTGCTCATGCCCTTTCAGACCAAGCAGGGCTCGAGCATGGCCCATTTCAAGGCGCCCATCTGTCAACAACTGCTTCACGGGATCTTCCAGCTCAATCAGGCGCATGAGGTTGGTGATTGCCGAACGTGAACGCCCCAATGTCTCGGCCAATTGCTGATGTGTCATGGAAAATTCGTTTGCCAGACGATGCAGGGCGTTACACACCTCCATCGGAGCCAGGTCTTCACGTTGCACGTTTTCAATCAATGCCATCAATGCCGTGGACTCTGCATCACACTCCTGCAAAACGACCGGCACCTCGGACAATCCTGCCCGTTGTGCTGCACGCCAGCGGCGCTCGCCGGCAATGATCTCATAACTTCGTTCAGACTCCTTGCGTGCCACGATAGGCTGGATAATCCCCTGAGACCGAATCGAATCCGCCAGCTCGGAGAGCGCCATCTCATCCATTTCCCTTCTCGGCTGGAACTCACCTCGATGCAGCCATTCAACCGGCAGATATTGCAACCCGGGGCGATCATCCTTTGCGGGTAAAGTTTCAGCAACCGGTTCGGTTGAATGTCCGGTCTCTGCCAGCAGGGCACTCAAGCCACGCCCCAATCCTCGTTTTTTCTTTGCCATTACGTCATCTCGTTCCTGCGAATCAGTTCTCCAGCCAACGCCAGATATGCCATCGCCCCACGCGACTGCTTGTCATATTGAAAAATCGTCTTTCCATAACTGGGCGCCTCGGCAAGCCGAATGTTTCTCGGGATAGTAGTCCTGAACACCCGGTCACCAAAATATTCTTTAAGCTGATCGGAAACCTGTACCGTCAGATTACTGCGGGGATCATACAGCGTCCTCAATACACCAACGACCGACAGATCGGGATTCAGCGAACCCATAACCTGCTCAACCGTACCCAGCAATGCCGCCAACCCCTCAAGCGCATAATACTCGCACTGCATTGGCACAATCACACCATTGGCTGCAGTCAGGGCATTCAAGGTCAACATATTCAGGGTAGGGGGACAATCGATGAGAATATAATCAAATTCATTTCGAGCATCATCCAGGGCGTCACGCAAAACCGATTCACCTGCCCGTCTTTTCGTCAGGGCCACCTCTGCCTCGGTCAGATCCCCGTTGGCAGGCAGGACACGCAACAGGTCGGGACAGGCCTGCCGCCAGACTGCATTGGGCTTCTGTTCATGTAACAGGACATCCAGAACCGTCTTTGTCAAACGATGCTTTTCTATCCCCACCCCCATGCTGGCATGCCCCTGGGGATCCATGTCTATGAGCAATACCCGATAATTGGCTGTTGCCAGAGCGGCCGCCAGATTAACCGAAGTCGTCGTTTTGCCTACTCCACCCTTCTGATTGGTGATGGCATAGATATACGTCATGAGTGTTCTACCCTTTGATATTCGATCAAACAACGGTCTGGCAGTGAACCGTCCTTAATCAGCGATATTTTTCTGACAAATCTGAAACCCGGGATACAATCCTCGAAGCCGGTCTCGCGACTGGTTTTCATACAAAGTAGCCTTCCGTTGACTTCCAGCAGATCCTTAGCTGCCCTCTGCAGTTCCAATGCGGTACCGACCGCTCTGGAAATAATTGTGTCAATTGGCTGTGCTGGGCGATAGACCTTGCTATGCTCTCCTACAGGCATGACATTTCCCAGCTCAAGTTCCATAACCGCCTGACGCACAAATGCTATTTTTCTTGTATTACCATCCAGAAGAATGAATGTCTGCTCGGGCGAAAATATCGCCAGCGGAAGCCCAGGAAAACCGGCCCCGGTCCCTAGGTCAAGAACGACTTCCCCGGACTGTTGAACATACTCAAGTGTCAAAAGACTGTCAACAAAGTGTCGTTCTACAATATCATGCGAGCTGTGGAGCGACGTCAGATTGACCCGCCTTGCCCAGCGTTGCAGCAAAGCCAACAGACAAATCAACTGCCTGCTCCTCTTGTCCAGTATCTTGCCCGGCATGGAAGGAAACAATCCGGACAAGCGATTCCTCATCCAGTGCTCGGTCAGATCAGTTTCTACTTCGACCAACGCTTGAATCTTTTCATGCAGTACTTTCTAAGGGTGTCATAATCAGGGAAATACAGATCGAACCCCTCTTCCGCAGGCGCATCATATTCACAAAAGTCATTGGAATATTCCCTGCAGACTTCCGGGCGGCGATCATAGATCATGCACAACCCCTTTTCTCCCAGGTGCATACATGGCCGGTCAACCAGGAGAAACCAACCATCTTCATCCCGGTAAACGGAAACATCCTGATGTGAAACCTGCCATAAAAGGTGCTCGAAGTCCGCCTTGGTGCGAGGAGTTGGCAGCTCCTGAGTAATATAGGTACAGCATTTCTTGGCCAGACATAGGCCACATTTATCCTTGGTTTTTTTCTTGGCCATCAGGATTTTTGATAGATCTCTGCACCCTTTTCGCGGAACTCCTGCGACTTTTCCTGCATGGCCGTCTCCAGCCCTTCTTCAGAATCCATGTCCAATCTGGCCGCATATTCGCGAACATCCTGGGTGATCTTCATCGAACAGAACTTGGGACCGCACATGGAGCAGAAATGCGCAACCTTGGCCGACTCTTTCGGCAAGGTCGCATCGTGATATTCGCGAGCGCGCTCCGGATCCAGCGAAAGATTGAACTGGTCTTCCCACCTGAATTCAAAGCGTGCCTTGGAGAGTGCATTATCACGCAGTTGCGCGCCCGGATGACCCTTGGCAAGATCAGCAGCATGCGCCGCAATCTTGTAGGCAATAATTCCCTCGCGCACATCATTTTTGTCAGGGAGGCCCAGGTGCTCCTTGGGGGTAACATAACATAGCATCGCCGTGCCATACCAACCAATCATGGCAGCACCGATCCCGGAAGTGATATGATCATATCCCGGCGCGATATCCGTTGTCAGTGGACCAAGGGTATAGAATGGCGCCTCGGCACAGGACTTGAGCTGTTCTTCCATATTGGCCTTGATCATGTGCATCGGCACATGTCCGGGGCCCTCAATCATGGTCTGAACATCATGTTTCCAGGCGATCTGGGTCAATTCACCCAGCGTGCGCAGCTCGGCGAACTGGGCCTCATCATTGGCATCCGCAACTGATCCGGGTCGCAGGCCATCTCCCAAAGAAAAGGACACATCATAGGCCTTCATGATCTCGCAGATCTCTTCAAAATGGGTATACAGGAAATTTTCCTTATGGTGTGCAAGACACCATTTCGCCATGATGGACCCACCTCTGGAAACGATTCCGGTCATCCTCCTGGCCGTCATGGGAATAAATGGGAGCCTCACTCCTGCATGGATGGTAAAATAATCCACTCCCTGCTCGGCCTGTTCGATCAATGTATCCCGAAAAAGCTCCCAGGTCAGATCCTCGGGCCGCCCATCCACTTTCTCCAACGCCTGATAGATTGGTACAGTACCGACCGGCACTGGACAGTTGCGCAGGATCCATTCGCGTGTTTCATGGATATAGTTACCAGTAGAAAGATCCATCAGGGTATCCCCACCCCACCGGATCGACCAGGTCATCTTTTCCACCTCCTCCTCTATGGAAGAAGTCACGGCAGAGTTGCCAAGATTGCAATTTATCTTGACGAGAAAATTCCGCCCGATAATCATTGGCTCCAATTCAGGGTGGTTGATGTTTGCCGGAATGATGGCTCGCCCCCGCGCCACCTCATCCCTTACGAACTCCGGCGTGATCTGATCCGGGATGGCCGCGCCAAAACTTTGGCCAACATGCTGCTGAACAAGATCCGGGTGATCCTTGGCCCACTCCAGCCGCATATTTTCACGCAGCGCTACAAATTCCATCTCAGGTGTAATGATCCCCTTTCTGGCATAATGCATCTGTGACACATTCCTTCCCGAACGCGCTCTTCTGACAATCGCATCAAACTGTCCTTTTTCCAGCTCCGGCGCCGGACCCTTTCCGGCAAATGGGTCCACCGTTTTTTCTGCCAGACGTTCAGTATCCCCACGATCCTCGATCCAGTTGCTTCTCAGGTCAGGCAACCCCCTGCGAACATCCACAACAGCGGATTCTTCCGTATAGGGGCCAGAGGTATCATAGACATAAACAGGCGGATTTTTTACTCTGCCATTCAGTGTTTGAGTGTCTGTAAGACGAATCTCGCGCATGGGAACACGAATATCGGCTCTGCTGCCCTGAATATAGATCTTCCTGGAATTGGGAAACGGCATGCGCAGCACTACATCCTCGATCCCTCGTTTTCCGTTAACCTTCTGCATTGCTCTTGTCCTGTTTGAAGTTTTGCCTGGCATGGTGACAGCCGGACATTAATTTGTAATAGATGGATGCCATAATAAATGGAAAAAACCAACTATTCATTATATTCTTACGATTTCCCGACAAAACGACCAAAACTCAGAAAAATTCCCGCATGGCCAGAGTTGTCGTACACGCCCCACTTTCCAAGGAAGAAATCGAACCCATCAGGCGTGATCTCTGCGCCAAGGTACGACAACACACCTCTCATGTCATCTTCGATACAGACACCAGCATCTCTCGCTCCATCATCACCAGCCTGCGCAAGGCATTACATACCGATGTCAATTGCATCCCTCCATCCTTCAATCCGGATAACGCCCACCTGCTGATCATGGATATGGACTCCACGCTGATCAGCATCGAATGCGTGGATGAAATCGCAGACTTCATCGGCAGGAAGGAAGCCGTCTCATCCATAACCGAAGCGGCCATGCGCGGTGAGATCGACTTCAAGACTTCTTTGCAGGAAAGGGTAAGATTGCTCGAAGGCCTCGACGAGTCGGTGTTGCAGCAGGTCTATGACGAGCGTCTTTCGCTAAACCCTGGAGCAGAAACCCTGATCCGGGGGCTCAAGGAACGAGGCATGCATGTTGCACTTGTTTCAGGCGGTTTTACCTTCTTTACGGAACGCCTGCAGGAACGACTGGACTTCAACTATACGCTCGCCAACCAGCTTGAAATCGTCAATGGCAAGCTGACCGGCAGAATTATTGGGGATATTGTTGATGCCAGGGCAAAAGCGAACTTCATGCATGAAATCTGTCAAAAGATGGGGATTGAACCTGTTCAGGTCATCGCCGTCGGGGATGGCGCCAACGATCTCAAGATGATGCATGACGCCGGACTGAGTGTCGCTTTCCGTGCCAAACCGGCTGTTCAGTCACACTCCGACACACAGATCAACATCTGTGGACTGGATGTCATCCTTGATCTTGTCGATGCCAATATCCCCTGATGCATGAATACCTCTAACATTTTCCTCGGAACAACATGAACCCTTCCGCTACATTGAACCAGGACAACTCGGCACTGCTGGTATGGAGCAGTCGACTCACCAATATCATTCTTGTGGTTCTACTGGCGATCTTCAGTGCCAGATTGATATGGCATCTGTTTCCAGTCCAACCCGATCTCTTTTTAACGATTTCCAATACCGCTCTGCCAGTAAAACCGGCTGCGCCAAGATCATCCGCACACAGCCTGGCTGCCCAGATTGGCCGCACTTATCCGTTTGGCCGCATTGAAGTTGCCCCTTCTCCGGCTCCTGCCGCACCGATCGTCACGACACCATTGAATCTCACGTTGAAAGGCATCTTTGCCTCTCGAGACGAACCACGCGCAATCATTTCGGAGAATGGGCAGGCCGATTATGTCTATGGGGAGGGGAGCCCCCTGCCTGGCAATGCAACGCTTGAAAAGATCTTGTCCGACCGCATCATCCTGATCAGGAACGGGCAACGAGAAACGCTCTACCTTCCCAAGGATACCCTTGATCCCTCATCCAGTGGTTCATTTAATCCGGGAATTCCAACACCATCAGGGCCTTCCTCTTACTCTCCGCCCTCTCCGCCCAGCTCTTTTACCCCTCCCAGCCAGGCAGCACCATCCGTCACACCGGGTTCATTTACTGCTCAACCCGTCCTTCAGCCGCAGCGTTCTGGAACAACGGTAGATGCTCGTGAATTACGTGCGAAGATCATCAATGACCCGGCCAGCCTGAGTCAGTTCGCCCGGATTTCACCCGCAGTAGAGAATGGACATATCGCGGGATATCGTGTCTTTCCCGGAGCCATGCAGGGACAACTGGCCAAATATGGACTGAAACCTGGAGATATCATCACATCCATCAACAATATCCCCCTGAATGGAAGTCGGCCGATCAGCCAGATCTACAACATCGTAGCCAAGAACAGTCAGGTACAGGTCAATCTCATCCGCAATGGGCAGCGCCTGACAAAACAGTTTCAACTCAGGTAGAATATTCAAACAATTCAATACCCAAGGAAAATAAAATGATGTCCTGTCGCCGTAATTACCGTAACTTCATTATCCTGATTATCGGTTTGCTACTGACTCAAACCAGCTGGGCCAAGGCCAAACCCGTGACACTCAACCTCAAGAATGCAGACATTCGCTCCGTCATCACTACCATTTCGGACATTACTGGAAAGAATTTCATCATTGACCCGCGTGTCAAGGGCAAGGTTACCATCATATCGGCCAAGCCCATGAGCAAGGATGCCGTTTATCAGGTCTTTTTGTCTCTGCTTCAGGTCCATGGATTCAGCGCGGTGCCCGGCCCCAACGCCATCAAGATCCTGCCTGAAGCCACTGCCAAACAATATGCCCTGCCCACCGCTGCCAACAGAACGCCCGGAAGAAACGCGGAAATGGTCACCCGGGTTCTGGAAATCAAGCATGTTCCGGCCGTACAGCTTGTCCCGATCCTGAGGCCCCTTATTCCGCAACAGGGGCACATGGCCGCCTATTCTCCCAGCAACATCCTGATCATATCGGATCATGCCGACAATATACGTCGTCTTGAAAAGATTATTGCAGGCATAGACAAACCGGAAGGAAACGAACTGGAAATCATACCCCTCAAGAACGCCTCCGCATCCGAAGTCGTGAAGGTCCTCAATGCCCTCACCAATTCGTCCCAGAACAACAAGCAACCCAACAACTCCAGGCCCATTCTGGTAGCCGACGAACGCACCAACAGCATTATCATTGGTGGAGACAAGTCCAGCAGACTCCGTATCAGGTCAATCATTGTGAACCTCGACACTCCACTGGAATCCGAAGGGAATATCCGTGTTGTTTACCTTCATTATGCCGAAGCCAAGGAGCTGGCCACTATCCTGACCGGAATCAAGGATAATCTGGTCAAGGAGGCGCAAGGCAAAAAACAGGGCAGCAATCTCAAGGCTGCGGAGGTCTCCAACAGCTATATTCAGGCGGATGAAGGCACCAACTCACTGGTCATATCTGCGCCACCGGACCTGTACCAGTCGCTCCTGTCTGTCATCCGTCAACTGGATGTTCGGCGGGCGCAGGTAGTGGTTGAAGCCATTATTGCAGAGGTCTCCTCAAACAAATCTGCCGAACTTGGTATCCAATGGGCCGTGCTGGACCAGTCTGCCGGAAACAATACTCCCGTCGGTATCACCGATTTTGGCGATACCAGTCTGGGCGGCATCCTCTCTGGCCTTGCTTCCGGCACCGCACCCTCCTCTGTTCCGAATGGTCTCACCACCGGTATTGGTCGCTTTGCCAGAGATGGCTTGAGTTTCGCTGCTCTCCTGCGGGCACTGAGTGGTGACGGTGGCACCAATGTCCTGGCAACCCCGACCCTGATCACAATGGACAATAGCGAGGCCGAGATCGTTGTAGGCCAGAATGTGCCATTCATAACCGGTTCCTTTACCTCAACGGGAGGTGGCAGCAATCCCACCAATCCGTTCACTACTATCGAGAGACAGGACGTTGGCTTGACACTCAAGGTCAAACCACAAATCAACGAAGGCTCAACAGTCAAGATGGACATCAAGCAGGAGGTCTCCAATGTGGATTTTTCTGCCGACAGCTCTGCGGGCTTTATCACCAACAAACGGTCCATCAATACCACTGTAATGGTTGAAGACCAGCATATCGTCATTCTCGGCGGACTGATCCAGGACGACCTCAAGGAAACCGTACAGCGGGTCCCGATACTCGGAAGTATCCCGATTCTGGGTGCAGCCTTCCGTTATAACAAGACTGTCAAGACCAAGAATAATCTGATGGTATTTCTGCGTCCTCGCATCATTCGTCACACAAATGACGGACTGGCCCTGACGGCAGATCGTTACAATTATATTCGCGCACAACAGCTGGAACACTTCGAACGTGGTGTTCCCCTGATGAAAAGGGATGTAACCCCGATCTTGCCTGATCTCAACATACCCGAATCCCGTCCGGGGTCCTGAGGTCCAGCACCATATGCCGCAGCAAGACCTTACTTCGTCGGTGACTGATCCTGGTCAGAATATTACCTTGACCAGGCAAGATGCCACTGCATTGACAGAACAGCCAGGGACATCGGATCATTTTATCCGGACCTTGCCCTACGGTTTTGCTCGTCGCTACGGTCTGGTGATTGATCCAAACCAACCATCCAGCCTGTATTGTCGTCAGGATTTCAATCCCACTGCCATGGCTGAGGTCTTCAGGACAAACGGGAGGATTCTGCAACCGGTTTTTCTCACTGACGAGCAGTTCGATGCGCTGCTACAGCGTATCCACGCCGAGGGGCACACCTCTTCTACACAGATGGCCGAGGAACTGGGTGAGGATCTGGACCTGTCACAACTGGTCGACGAACTACCGGAACCCACCGACCTGCTGGAAAGTGATGACGATGCCCCAATCATCCGCCTGATCAATGCCCTGTTTACCGAAGCCATCAAGAGAAATGCCTCGGACATTCATATTGAACCGTTCGAACACCGACTGGCCATCCGATTTCGTATCGACGGAGTATTGCGGGAGGTTCTGACCCCCAAAAGAGAAATGGCACCCTTGCTGGTTTCCAGAATCAAGGTCATGGCCAAACTGGATATCGCAGAAAAACGCCTGCCCCAGGATGGAAGAATCTCATTGAGGATTGCCGGACGTTCAGTGGATGTGCGTGTCTCGACAATACCGGCCGGGCATGGTGAGCGCGTGGTATTGCGCCTGCTGGACAAACAGGCTGGACGGCTTGATCTGGAGCAGCTGGGAATGGCCCCTCGAACCCTTGAGCAGCTCGACCGACTCATTCATCAACCACATGGCATCATTCTCGTAACCGGACCCACCGGTTCGGGAAAGACCACAACCCTGTACGCTGCGCTCAGCCGCCTGAATCACCCGGACAGGAATATCATGACGGTAGAAGATCCGATCGAATACTATATCGACGGGATCAGTCAGACCCATGTCAACACACGCGCCAACATGAGTTTTGCCAAAGGATTGCGAGCCATCCTGAGACAGGACCCGGATATTGTCATGGTCGGCGAGATTCGAGACCGTGAAACCGTAGATATCGCCGTCCAGGCCAGTCTTACCGGTCACCTGGTGCTATCTACCCTGCATACCAACAGTGCAGTAGGGGCAATCACCCGGCTGCGTGACATGGGCGTTGAACCCTTTTTGTTGTCTTCCAGCCTGATTGGAGTATTGGCACAGAGATTGGTCAGACTCTTGTGCCCTCACTGCAAAGTCCCACATATCATGCCACCACAGGAGTGTGAGCGATATCAGATTGCAGAAGCCAATCCCACGATTTACCAGGCCAGTGGCTGTTCGCAATGTGATCATACCGGATATATTGGACGCACCGGACTCTATGAACTCATCATCATTGATGCCCAGATGCGCAGCATGATTCATGACGGCGCCTCTGAGCTTTTGCTTGAAAAACAGGCGCGCACGCAGACCGATTCCATCCTTCAGGACGGACTACGACGGGTATTGCAAGGCGATACCTCACTGGAAGAGGTCTTGCGTGTCACCCAGGTTGACTAGGTTTTGTTGACCAATGAGTGCGTTCGAATTTACCGCGCTGGATGATCAGGGCAGAAAGCAGCGAGGAGTACTGGAAGGAGATACGGCCCGCCAGATCAGACAGATCCTGCGTGATCGTCACTGGTCACCGCTGTCAGTCGAAGAAGTCACTCAATCAAAAACCTCATCTGGCCCCAAGCTTCGACGGGGTCCCAGAATCGGAGCTGCCGACCTCGCCCTGCTGACCCGCCAGTTTGCGACCTTGATTTCGGCCGCACTTCCTGTGGATGAGGCCCTGCATGCCCTGTCACGTCAAACCAACAAGGGGCGAATCAAGGCAATCCTGATTGCTGTCCGATCCCAGGTCATGGAAGGCTACAGTCTGGCACGCGCGATGGAACAATACCCCTCTGTTTTCAACGAGACCTATCGGACAACCATCGAGGCGGGTGAGGCCTCGGGCAAACTGGCAATCGTCCTCGAAAGACTGGCGGACTACGTCGAGGAGAAACAGGCATTGCAACAAAAGATGATTCAGGCAATGATCTATCCGGTCATCCTGACCCTGGTCGCCCTCGGTGTCATCAGCCTGCTGATGCTCTACGTGGTTCCTGACGTGATCCAGGTATTTACCCACATGAATCAAACCCTGCCGATCCTGACGCGGATATTGATTCAGGTCAGCCATTTTCTGCAGGCCTATATTGGTCTTTTACTCCTCGGTCTTGGTGGTGTACTGTTAGGAATCGTGCTCCTGCTCCGCCAACCGGCCATTCGTTACCAGTTTCATCGCCTGCTGTTGAAGTTGCCGGTCATTGGTCCGCTGGTGCTGGCGAATAACACTGCCCGTTTCAGCCGGACCTTTCATGTCCTGTTGAGCAGTGGCATTCCTGCCATGGAGGCACTCAAGGCAGCGGCGCGTACCATAGCCAATCTGCCCATGAGACGAGTTGTTGACGAGGCAGCCCAAAGGGTCAAGGAAGGCAGCAGCCTGCACAAGGCATTGGATCGGGGCGGATATTTCCCACCCCTGTTGATTCATCTGATTGCCAGTGGTGAGGCCAGTGGCCGTCTGGACCAGATGCTGCAACGGGCCGCACAAAGTCAGGAAGATGCGTTGGAAAACCGTCTGTCCACCCTCATGGCCCTGCTTGAACCATTGATGATCCTGATCATGGGATTTATCGTATTGCTCATCGTTCTGTCCATCCTGCTACCCATCATGGACATGAACCAGATCATTAAATAACCAACTTCTTGAATCGTATGAAAAAGACACCCTTGAACCCATCTCTTCACGGACAATCAGGCTTCACCCTCATCGAGGTTATGGTCGTTATCGTCATCTTAGGTATCCTCGCCGCTGTGGTCGTCCCCAGAATCATGGACCGCCCTGACATGGCTCGTATCACCAAGGCCAAACAGGATATCCGTGCCATCAGCAGCGCCCTGGACCTGTACCGACTGGATCATCACCATTACCCTTCTACCGATGAAGGGCTGGAGGCCCTGGTCAATCCACCAACCGGAACCACTGGAAAACAGGGCGGCTACATCAAGTCTCTTCCGAAGGATCCCTGGGGAAACCCCTATCTGTATCTCAATCCTGGCTCTCATGGTGAAATCGACCTCTACACCCTGGGAGCCGACAATGCCCCGGGTGGGGAAGGAGTGAATGCAGACATTGGCAACTGGAACCTTGAATAATCGCGCTTCAGCAATCCACCCCGTTCAGTGTGCGTCATCCTGGCAGTGCGGATTTACTCTCATCGAGCTGGCCATTGTCCTGTTGATCATCGGAATCATCACCAGTTTCGCCAGCCTTTCTGTTCGACCGATGCAACAGACGCCCGTCAAACGAGAGACGGAACGCCTGCGACTTCTGATTGAATCGGCCTCGCAACAGGCCATTCTGACCGCTACGCCCATCCGCATCACCCTGAACAGCTCCAAACTCGCCTTTGACACCCTGTCCGACAAGGGCTGGAAACCGATCAAGGAACGTCCCTTCGAATCCGTCGAGATCTCCAGAGATATCCGCATACAGGTAGAAGACACCAACCCACAAGATTCCAAACAAGACAAGGACAAGAAAAAGAATCTGCCCATGCTTTTTTTTCTACCCACCGGAGAGGCAACCCCTTTCAAATGGATATTGATTGATGAAAACACCTTCCTCTCCTATCAGCTGGAAGGCAACGGTATCGGCAAACTTTCCATGAAAGCATTGAATAATGGCTGATTCAGGCTACCTGCAAATCAAGAGGCATTCCGGCTTCACGCTACTCGAGATTCTGGTGGCCCTGGCCATTCTTTCCATTGCCATGGGAGCCATCCTCAACAGCATCCAGGTCAGCACTCGCAGTGCCATCCACCTGATGGACAAGACCCTGGCACACTGGGTCGCCATGAATACCCTGACCGAACTGCAGACCGCATCCTCCTGGCCTGGAATCGGTACTCGCAAGGAGCGTACCGAGATGGCCAATACAACCTGGTTCTGGGAAGCGGATATCGAAGGAACGGAAGATCCGAATATTCGCCGTCTGAAGATCAGGGTGATGTCAGAAGAGCACCC
>RFGN01000349.1 GCA_003696645.1 Gammaproteobacteria bacterium
GGCTTAGCAAACAGGGTGGCGAGCCTGACGTTCGCCAGAATGCATTGTGGAAGGCAGCAGAGCTGCTTCGTGAGAAGAATGGATTGGATCATGCTGTTCCACTGTATCGGCAATTTATCAAGACCTACCCGGAGGCCTTTGAACTGGTGGTCGAGGCCTATCAGATTCTGATCGATCACGCCAGGAAGATCAGCGATACAGCAGGTTATCATGATCTCCTGCAGAAATTGGTTGACTTTGAAAAACGGCAACCAATGAAACGCACCGAGCGTACACGTCTACTGGCTGCAAGGGCCTCACTGGTCTTGTCTGAAGAGGCCATAACTGGATATCACAAGATCAGACTTTCACTACCATTGCAGAAATCTCTTCCGGGAAAACGTGCTGCGCTTGAGAAAGCGATTGGCGCGCTTAATGCAGTGGTGTCTTACGCAGAGGCAGACACTGCAACAGAAGCCACCTATAGAATGGCCGAGTTGTATCATGATTTTGCCGATCAGCTCAGGAATTCTCCAATCCCTTCCGGGTTATCAAACATCGAGCAAGATCAATATCGACAGATTCTCAGTTCTCAGGCGAAACCTTTCATGATTCAGGCCATCAGTACCCATATCATCAATGCTGAACGTTTACGTGATGGGGTGTATACCCCGGCAGTTCAGAACAGCCTTGATCAATTGTTCAGCCTTTATCCAGTTCGATATGGCAAACGTGAAAAACTTCCTCTGAACCGAGCGTGGTTGAAAGATATTGTGCCGGACATGGCTGGACAAGAGTCGTTGAGCAAGATCATGCAATGGATCAGGAAGGGGGATCACAAAAAATTCGCACAGGCGCTGGAGAATTTTATGCAGACGCACCCTGGAAGCCCTGCCAAGTCTGCTCTGGAATTGCTGTTTTCTCTGCAAAAAGGTCTGACCAGTGAAGCCGAATCGGCCCTGAAAAGCATGAGCAAGAGCAAGGCCTATCCCTCTGCCAGGATTGCCTTTTTTACTGCCATCCTGGATCGCAGAAAAGGCCTGTTCAAAGAGGCCGAAAGAAACTATATTCAGGCCATTCAGGAGGATGACGGGTTTGCTGAAGCATATCTCAACCTGGGTATTCTTTATGATCTGTATCTGCTGGATCACAAAAAGGCCTTGCAACAATACCAGAAATACCTGTCGTTCAATGATTCAGATTCACCGTCCGTCGAGATTTGGATTCGGGATATCCGGCAGCAATTGGCGACACTCGATAAAAACGTATAATGTCATGATGGCTATTTCCGGGAAAATGATCAGTCTGGTGGCGATGGCTTTCTTGTTTTGCCTTGCAAAGGGACAGGCCGCAGAAAAACCGCGGGAAGAGGTCATCATGCAGGGGACAACCGTTATTGGCAATACAGAATTTCCCAAGGTGGATCTGGATCTGCCGTGGGAGGATTCAGATAAGCTCCAGATCAGGGTCAGGGAAAGCAATGAAGAGGAAATACCGTTGTTCTATCTGGACAGATCAAACCTGCAATATCGCATCAGGCTATACAAGGCGTATAAAAAGTTGAATCATCAGAAATAAGGCATCAACTATGGATATCATGACCAGTATTATTCGATTTTTTCAGACAGGCGGACTTTTCATGTATCCGATTGTCATTATTCTCGTTCTGGGTTTGGCCATCACACTGGAACGATATCTGTATCTGACCTCGGCAAGAAGAGCCAACCAGAGAGTCTGGCTGGCACTGATGCCCCTGTTCCAAAAGGGAGATTTCCAAAATGCCAAGATGCTGATGGACAAGTCCAACACGGCCATTGGCCGTATACTGAGTTATGGCCTCAGTCGTGTTGGCAGCACACGAAGACGGGACGACATCAATACCGCAATGGAAGAGGGTCTCATGGAAGTCGTGCCACAATTGGAGAAACGTACCCATTACCTGGCCACATTTGCCAATATTGCTACCTTGCTCGGGTTGTTGGGTACCATCATCGGATTGATTCAGGCCTTTACAGCCGTGTCGGCCGCAAATCCCACGGAAAAGGCAGATATGCTTTCAGCAAGTATTTCCATTGCCATGAATACCACGGCCTTTGGTCTGATGGTCGCCATTCCTCTTTTGCTGATGCATGCCTATCTCCAGACCAAGACGGTAGAGGTTGTGGATAGCCTGGAGATGGCCTCGGTCAAATTTCTCAATATGCTGACCGAACGACCCAAAAAAGAGGATTGAGTCCGCTCCAATGCGTCGATTGAGACGAAACCGTTTTCAGCAAACGGCCGAGATGAATATCACGGCGTTCATGAACCTGATGGTCATCCTGGTCCCTTTTCTGTTATTGACTACGGTCTTTTCGCATCTTGTGATTGTCGAACTGAATCTGCCGACGGCAAAAAAGTCGACCGATCAGTCTCCAGAGAATATTCCACTCCGTCTTGAGGTCGTTATCCGCCCTGACCGGATCGATGTGATAGGGATGAATCGTAAAGCCGTGTCATATCCGAAAAAGCAAGGTCAGTACAACCTGAGCGGTTTGCAGACCTTGATGAAGAACATCAAGGCGGAGCATCCGGATCATACCTCGATTTCATTGCTTGCAGAAGATGGAATCGCTTATGCAGA
>RFGN01000350.1 GCA_003696645.1 Gammaproteobacteria bacterium
CCTACCGGCCCCATGCCGATGATGGCTGTTCTCATTGCTTTTTCACTGCCTTTGGTGCTCTTGGCCATAACTCGATGTTTTAATCCTGTGCGCAATTACTGAGCATACATCCTGCTTTCGATCTGCTCCAGGAAGGTCTCGATCTTGGTCACGCTTTGCCCTTCGGAGAAAAAGCGCAGGTCGCAGAGGTCGCCCTCCACCACCAGCACCGGTATGCCGGTTTCTTCTTTCAGCCGCAGGTGCATGCCGAAGCGGGAATTGGAATTGTGGAAGCAGGTTTTGGAATCGTGGAAAATGACCCCGTCAATGCGGAACTCCTCGATCCACTTCTTGAGCATTTTCATTTTGGCGTCCTCGCTAAGGTTGATGAAAATGCGGGTGTAGGCCATGGCGGCCGACTCGAATGGGCGCTGCTCGTCAAAATCTTCGAAAATCCAGCTGTTGCAATAGGTCGAAGCCACCACTGCCGAATTGTTCTGAAGAAAAAGATCCGAAAGCATCCGGATCTTGCCCCAGATGGGCATACCATCCCAGAAGATGCGGCTCTGTTCCTGCTTCAGAATGCCTTTTCCTTCGGCAACATTGGCGCTGAGCTCTGCCAGCAAAGCCCGGTAATAATCCACTGCCTGCTGCGTGCCTCTCAGCACCACAATGGGCCCCATGTGGATGACCCCGTCGAAAAAGCTGAGCGGCGGCGGCGAGGCAATGGCGGTACGCAATACCTGCTGCCACAAGCCCGTAGCTTCCTGGCTCAGGCGGAGGGTCTCCCGGTAGCGGTCGATGTCGAAACGAACGCCGCTGGCCTCCTCACAGGCGGGGATGAGCCTCTTGAATTGCGCAGCAACCAACTGCAATTCCTCGCTGCTCACTTCGTGCAAATGCCTGGGCGGATGGATGCCTGCAATAGGGCAGTTGAAATGCCGTGCGTAAAAGTGAAACCAGTCCTCCACCTCCCGGCACTGGTTGGTATTGTACACAATGAGGTCAGGTTTGGGCACCTGCTCCATGCCGTAGTGTTTGCGAAGCGGAGAATCACCCGACAGAAAAGCACCGATGTCGCTGGTGGTGTAGGAGCACACATGGCCTGAAAAACCTGCCTTGGTGGCAGCGGGAATGAACTGCTCCGCCATGCGGGTGGCCCCGATGAGGGCGCCGTGGTTTTCCGGAAAATAGACCTCAAAGCCAAAGGCCCGCAGCAGTTCTGCCGGCCCCACACTGGTACACCAGGCCACCTTCCGCCCTTCAAAACTGCGGAAGTAATCCTTCATCACCTGTTTCAGCAAGGCTGTGCTTTTGATCTGGTACATAAATTTCAATTTAATGTTCAACCATGGGCTGGTCAGCCACCTGGTCTTCCAGGCGGATGACATACACATCTTCTCCAACCGGGTAATCAGCGCCATAGAGATTGTCCAGGTGGAGCTTGAATTTTTTCATCACGTTGTTGGGAGCCAGCTTCAGGGAAGGGGTCAGCGTGCTGTCATCAACGCTGAGTTCAGCATCGATGATGGCAGCGGCTTTCACCTTCGCAAACTTTTGTTTGAGGTCGCAATTGGCATCGTGGAGGCAACCTTTCAGACAACGGCTCAGCTCTTCCAGGTTGCGGGGGCAGAAGCAGCCATCCATCGGAGTGGTGCTGTAATCCGGGTGCTCGAGCAGGCGCTTGTTGGGGAACAGCAAAGCCACCGGATACGGCGCCCCGGAACCCGTGACCAGCGCAAAGGACACGTAATGGCATTTGTTCTGAATCAGGCCCTCCATCTCCGTCGGAATGACCTTTTCACCGTTCGACAATTTGAAGATGCGGTCCTTCCTCGAGATCAGTTTCAAGCCGGCATCGGTCAGGGTGCCTACATCGCCGGTGCGGTACCAGCC
>RFGN01000351.1 GCA_003696645.1 Gammaproteobacteria bacterium
GGTCCAGCATACAAGCACTCGAGAATGCGCTGAATCATCATCCAGATATGACTCAAGAAAAAAAATCGCTTTCTCTGATAAAAGGAGTCTTTGTCTGGAAACAGATGCAATTGCTTCCGGATCGTTACTGGAGATCTGAGAAGCTGTTGCGTGAGGTAAGGGAAATTCAACGTGAAAATCACTCTAGACTCGATTCGTTTCCAGGATTGCAGAAAATGGTATTGCAGGATTTTACTGTGATGTCTGCAGGACTGGTGCGGTATGCGGAGCAGTTACCCATCTTGCTGGAAAAGGCCCATTCACAGAAGATATACTGGAAAAAATGGATCGCATCAAGGGTCAGGTCAGAGATACAAAGGCATGTCCGTTGGTTAGATCAGCAAATGGCGGATGCAAGACTTGCTCTTTTGATTATTGAAGATCAGTATTCAGGAGAGAGAGAATAATGATGCGAGCCAATTTCATGGCTGTTTTTCTGGTTTCCTGTGCTCAAATTTTTTCCGGAATTTCTGTCGCAAGCACCCAGGAAGTTGCTCAGAATGGAGGTGGCAAAGGCATCTCGCAGGAGACGGATCAACTCATTCAGCATTATCGTATTCTTCTGCAAAATCAGAATGCCCGTCCATCTGTTAAGGGAGCCGCCAGGCATCGTCTGGTAGAACTCTATCTCAGAAAGGCAATCGAACAACCTGATAATATAGATGAATACAGCATAGTTCAGGCCATTCAGATTCTAGAATATCAGCAAGCCACTCATGATGACTGGGTCTCAGAGGATGAAATCCTATATGAATTGGCACATGCCTATTCCCTGCAAGGAGACCAGAAGAAGTCAATCGGCTTCCTGCGTGAGATAGAAATGCAATATCCTCAATCTCCCTATTATACAGAGGCAATCTATCGTATCGCCGACTATGAATTTGCAGCAGAGGACTATAAGGCTTCTGCAGGACATTTTCGTACCCTTCTGGAAATTCAGGATGCCGAAGGGAAAATAGAAATGAGAACTCGCTATATGATGGCCTGGTCCCTTTACAAGGCGGTAATGTTTTCCGAGGCGGAACATGCCTTCTCCGAATTGTTGGCTGTAATCAATAATGGAGATGAATCGGATGACTTCAATGAAATACATGATGACAGTATACGAGGGTTGGGGCTCGCAATAGAGGCTGCATATTCTCCGGATGAAATTTCTGCTCATATCGAGTCCAGTTTTTCCATGTCACCTTTTCTTCCAGATCTGTATCAATTTGTCGCTGAACATGCCTTCCGGGATGAACGCTATCAGGATGCTGCAAAGATCCTGTATGGCTACGCAAAGAATCATCCGGACAATGATGATGCCCCGATGATCCTGATCAAGGCGGCAGGGATTCTGGAAACGGCAGGATTTTATCCTCAGGGAGAGAAGATCAGGGAGGTACTGATCGAAGACTATCCAGTAACCAGCCATTTCTGGAGCACGCACTCCGGCGAGCAGTATTCCGATGTAATAGCTACAATCAGAGAATGGACCTACGAGGCGGCCAAGACATGGCATGCCCGTGCCAGAAAGAGTGGAAAAAATGAAGATTATTCCCGGTCAATTCAATATTACAGGTT
Source organism: Gammaproteobacteria bacterium (assembly GCA_003696645.1). GTDB lineage: Bacteria > Pseudomonadota > Gammaproteobacteria > J025 > J025 > J025. The sequence goes on from RFGN01000351.1 coordinate 1,603, forward strand.
ATATCTTGACCAGTTTCCGGATGGGGAGAAGGCCTATGATGCACGCTATGCGCTGGCCGAGGTCTGGTATGAAACGGCTCAATTTGATCTGGCAGCACGCCAATATGAATCCGTTGCCTATCAGTGGCCAGAAAAACATTATGCACAAAAGGCCGCCTATGCGGGATTGATTGCCTTGAAAAAGAGCCATTCTGACAGATGGATCGATTCCGCGATTCGATTTGTGACCCGATTTCACGATCATGATGAAGTCACGCCGGTCAGAGAACAGATCTTGGCCACCCTGCAAGAACAGAAGGATTGGGAAAGGCTGGCCACCGTCATTCATCTTTTCCTTGCTGGAAACCAGGAGATTGATCCTGTGACCAGGATTGATTGGATCGAACTGCTGGGAGATGCCCATTCGAGTATGAGGGACTATATTCGTTCTTCCAAAGACTATCTGGAAGCATTGAATGCCATGGGAAGCAGTCAAGCAGAAGATAAAGAACGAATACAGAAAAAGAGAGCGGCGGCCCTGTATCATGCTGCAGAACTTTTGCGTGAACAGCAACAGTTCGAAAGGGCTTCGGAAATTTTCATGCAGGCCTACCTGACAGACAGATCGGGGGTTATAGCTCCTGTCGCACTCTATGACGCAGCTTCGACAGCAAAGCAGGCAGGTGAGGATGAGAAGGCCCTGGCATGGTTTGAAAAATATGAGCAGCAATATCCAGAACAGGCCGTCAGGAAAAAAGTTCCAGCAGTTCTGGCATCTATCTATCAATCACGAGGAGACTATGGCAAGGCGGCAAATGAGCTTGAAAAGGCACACTCTCTTATGCCAGAAATCAGTTCAAGAAAAAGTTTTCTTTGGCAGGCGCATGAACTATACGAGCAGGAGGGGAAGCTCGAGGACTCGGCCAGATCACTGAAGATCTTGCTCAATCGCTATACTACTTCACAGAAAGAAAAGATTCAGACCATGCAGAAGTTGTTTGAGATCAGGAAGAAACAGAATGACAAGCATGCTGCCCACTATTGGTTAAATAAACTGGCAGGATTTCCGGCAAAGAATCCGGATATCTCCAGCCAGGTATCTATCGTTGGCGCCCGATTGCTGTTGGCCGAGGAAGATTTCGATCGATTTTCCAAGGCTCGCCTCGACCTGCCTCTGCAGAAAACGGTTCCTGAGATGAAAATCACTCTGGAAAAACTTATCAGAAAATATGAAAACGTGATGGAATTCCCGATTGCAGATGACACCACACAGGCATTAAACAGGATGGGGCAAGCCTATCGGATAATGGCCGAAAAGATCCTGCAATCACCAAGGCCTGACTCTCTGTCTGCCGATGAAAAGGAAGCCTATGAATTTTCTCTTGAAGATCTGGCCTTTCAATATGAAGAGCAGGCCATTGCACTGTTCAGAAAAAATCACCAGTTTCTTCTCGAGCAGGGTGTATGGACGCCTTCGATCAGAGCGAGTCTTGCCGAGTTGGCCAGGCTATTGCCGGCAGAATTTGACAAAGCGGAACGGCATCTAGGTTATTATGAAACTATGTAGCAGGTTTTTCGATATCAAACTGCTGTATATCATGTGGATCTTTCAGCTGATTCAGGGGTGCAGTTCCTCACCCATACAAGAAACAGGTGATTATCCACAACACTTGCTGAAGGCCCATGATCAAGCACTGGCCTTCATGAAATCGGGGCAGGATAATCTGGCTCGTGATCTGTTGGCAGAGATCTATCGGCAGGCTCCGGACTCTATTGGCGCTGCCATCAATCTGACACTGGTGGAAATGAAGCTTGATCATCTGGATGCGGCCAGAAAGGTGCTGGAGGAACTTGCTGTACGACAACCGGAACGTGCCGACATTGTCAATCTTCAAGGGGTAGTGGAACGGAAGTCCGGTCATTTCGACAAAGCCGAGCATTATTTTATCCATGCAACGGAACTGGATCCAGAATTGCCTGATCCGGTCCTTAATCTCGGCATCCTGTTTGACCTTTACTTGGGAAATAAACGGAAAGCCTTGGATTATTATGAGCGTTATCAGGAACTGAAGATTTTGAGAGATGGAGAGAAAGATCCTGCAGCAGCGCTATGGATAGCCGATTTGAAGAGAAAAAGTAAAAATGTTCAGGATATACAGAAAAATGCACCGTAAATTGATCCTTTTTTTGCTAGTATGCCTCTTTTATTCCATGTTTTCAGGAAGAGTGCTGGCCGAAGATCGACAAGTCGAGGAAATCACTGAGGGAAGCAAGATTTTTGCCACGGAGGAACTGCCCAGCCTGAACTATGTAATAGGCTGGAAGGAAAGACGCCTCCAACAGGCTGAATTGTTTACCGAAGACTTTCTGGCTGTAGATACACGTCTGCTCGACAGAGACGTGCTCAAGAGGATGGAACACATGGCTGCAAAACATTCCCATACGAAAGAAAAGGAAACCACTCCATAGCACCGATCATGGCAAAGGTTGGTATCGTCAGTCTGGGTTGTCCCAAGGCGCTGGTTGATTCTGAACAGGTGATTACTGGGCTGCAGCAGAGCGGTTATGCCATCGTCAATGATTATCAGGGTGCCGATCTGGTTATCGTCAATACCTGTGGATTCATCGAGTCGGCGATTGAAGAGTCGTTGGAAAGCATCGGTGAGGCCTTGAATGAGAATGGCAAGGTGATTATTACCGGTTGTCTGGGTGTTCGTGAGGATTTAATTCGTGAACGTTACCCACAAGTGCTGGAGGTGACTGGTCCACATTCCCGTGAAGCAGTCATTTCAGCTGTGCGACGACATCTTCCGGTTGTACCACAACAATATCAGCATTGGCTGCCAGCACATGGTGTCAAGTTGACGCCATCACATTATGCCTTTCTCAAGATATCCGAAGGCTGCAATCATCGATGCAGTTTCTGTATTATTCCGTCGATGCGTGGTGATCTGGTCAGTCGTCCCATAGACGAGGTTCTGATTGAAGCTGAGCAGCTTGTGGCCAGTGGCGTTCGAGAGCTTCTGGTGATCTCGCAGGATACCAGTGCCTATGGTGTCGATATGGGATACCAGAAATATCAATGGAGAGGTCGGGACTGGCGAACCCATATGACCGATCTGGCAACGGCGCTTGGAGAGTTGGACGTATGGGTGCGCCTCCATTATGTCTATCCCTATCCTCATGTTGATGAGGTCATTCCATTGATGGCGGAAGGACGCCTATTGCCCTATCTTGATATTCCTTTCCAACATGCCAGTCCGCCAGTTCTCAAGGCGATGCGAAGACCGGCCCATGCTGAAAAGACCTTGAACCGGATAGAGGCTTGGAGGCGTATATGTCCGGAGTTGGCCATTCGATCCACGTTTATTGTCGGATTTCCAGGTGAAACCGATGAAGATTTTGACTGTCTCCTGGAATTTATACGATCTGCCAGGTTGGACAGGGTGGGATGTTTTACCTATTCTCCAGTGCATGGGGCCACAGCTAACCAGCTCCCTGACCCCGTTCCGGAGGAGGTTGCGCGAGAACGACAACAACAATTCATGGCCTGTCAGGCCGCTGTCAGTCAGGAAAAATTGCAGAGCAGGGTAGGTCAGACCCTGGAGGTTCTGATAGACGAGCTCAATCAGGATGGCGCAGTTGGACGCAGCAGTTTTGATGCCCCAGATATCGACGGGCAGGTCATTGTGACCGGTGATCCCGACCTGAATGTTGGAGATTTTGTCGATGTAAGGATTGTGGGAGCAGATGTCCATGATCTGTATGCAGAGGTCATCTAATGATGCCCAAACCCATTACACCCCTTCTTGCTGTCGATCTGGTGATCGAAATTCAGGGTGGTCTGGTATTGATTGAGCGAAAAAATCCACCCCACGGGTGGGCGTTGCCAGGGGGGTTCGTCGATGTCGGTGAGACACTGGAACAGGCAGCGGTACGAGAAGCCCGGGAAGAGACGGCGTTGCAGGTGACTTTAAAGGTGCTGCTGGGATGTTATTCTGATCCTTCCAGGGATCCGCGGGGGCATACGGTAAGTGTGGTCTATATTGCTATGGCACGAGGCAAACCCGAGGCCAGGGATGATGCAGCCAGTCTTGCTGTTCTGTCACTTCAGGAGGCCTTGAATACCCAGCTGGCCTTTGATCATGCTAGAATCCTGCGAGATTATCAGACCTACAAGGCAACCAGAAAACTGCCAGGTCGCATTTTGACCCCAGACAAGGAATGAAGTCATGACGACTGGACTCATTGTAGCCAATCTTGGAACCCCTGCTGCTCCTACCCCTGATGCAGTCAAGCCCTATCTGGAAGAATTTCTGTCCGATCCGAATGTAGTGGCGATTCCAAAACTGATCTGGTGGCCTATTCTTCATGGGATTATCTTGCGCAAGCGTCCTGCCAAATCCGCAGAGGCCTATGCCAAGATCTGGATGGAAGAGGGCTCACCTCTGCTGGTCCATTCACAGAGGATTCAGGAGAAATTGGCGCTTTCGCTGGAAAAACATGAGTCTACCTCGGGCTGGAAGACTGTTTTGGGCATGACTTATGGCAAACCTTCCATCAAGGACGCCCTCAAGGTCTTGTCCGACTGTAAAAGAATTATCGTTCTGCCGCTATATCCTCAATATTCCAGTGCCAGTACGGCCTCGGTGGAATGGAAGATTAAACAGGCTCTGAAAGATCATCCTGTCAAGGCATCGATCCAGGTGATTCATCACTACTATGACCATCCCGCCTATATCCGTGCGATTGCTGACAGCGTGCATGACTACTGGCGGGAACATGGTCGCCCTGACCGTTTTCTGCTTTCATATCATGGGATGCCCGAGAGGACACGCAGGGCGGGAGATCCCTATTTCTATCAATGCGAGCATACCTCGGAGCTGTTGTCTCGTGAACTGGAGCTGGAGTCCGGTTGTTGGGAAATGGCCTTTCAATCCCGTTTTGGTGCGGAAAGATGGTTGCAACCCTACACGCAGGATGTGTTGCAAAAATGGGCGCGTGGACATCTTTCGGTGGGGGTGCTCTGTCCGGGGTTTGCTGCAGATTGTCTTGAAACGCTGGAAGAAATCAATATGCAGTATCGTGACTTTTTCAAGGCAGAGGGTGGCAAACGTTTTGACTACATTCCTGCCCTGAATGATTCTGACAGACATATTGATTGTCTGACACAGGTCGTCATGAGTTATCTGAAGGCGTCATGAGTTCACGTCAACAACCATCAACCCGTCAAAAACTGGAGAAGATCCACGAAAATATCGTGGTTGCCCTAGGCGTGGTTATTGGTGTGGTGCTGGTCGGGTATTTTTTCAGTTATGCCATGCTGACAGACCGGGGTAGGAGCGAGGCGCTCTGGTTTGAGGCTGTGAGTGCGGTCTTGTTTGTATTTATTCTTTTTCACATCAAAAGGGTCGCAGCCTGGCTGATGATGCCCTTTCTTTCCAAAGGCTCAAGAGAGATCTTGAGGCATCTCTATATTTCAAAATAGCCTTCCCTAAAAAGCCCAGCCGGGGATACCGGCTGGGAGAGGTATGAGCGCTGCTCCTGGTGGATGCGAGGCATCGTTGCGCTCGTTGGAAAGTGCTTGA
>RFGN01000352.1 GCA_003696645.1 Gammaproteobacteria bacterium
TGGTAAATAGGGTAAAGAGTGAACGATATAGGGTAAAACATATCAATGGTTACCCTATTCACGAAACCAAGGTAGAAAGTGTGACGGGTAGAATCTATACCTTCCGCGAGCAGGAAGCTCCGGCGTTCTTGAAGAAGCGCGGGACAATGTATGGATTCAAGCCTACAGAAATCAAGAACTACTTTGTGCAGGGATTGGCTACAGCAGACTTTGTTCCGATGGTGGCCGGACACTTATACCGTATGTCATTGAAGAAGGGAATAGAATGTAAGTGGGTAAATACAGTGCATGATTCATTGCTGGCAGAAACGGATGACTTGGAAGCCTTTGTGAGATTCATCCACAGTAGTTTGGATCATATTGATACTATTGTACGAGAACGATTGGTACCAGATTGGAACCTGCCTATCAAATATACTATTGAAGCAGGCACAAGTTGGGCAGATAAAAAGGAGATAGAACATGGAAACGATTAAAGGCGAAGTAGGATTCATCAAGACTAGGCAGGTGAGCACCAAGCGCGGCATGGTCACGGCCTACAGCATTAAGCTGGAAGATGGCCCTTGGATTTCGTTTGGATTCAAGAAGCCAGACTTCAGCAAAGGCGACGTTGTAGAGTTTGATGTACAGGGTGAATACAACGATTGCAAGGCTCATCGTATTGTGAGTAAGGACAGTGGTACTGGTGGCGCACCCGCAGCCTCGTCAAATCGTGACAGGACGATTGTGCGGCAGAACGCTCTCGGTCATGCCACCACGATTGCTCTTGCATTGCTGCCGGAGAAGAAGCCTAGTTCGGAAGTGGTAGCCGAGCGTGTTATTAAGCTGGCAGAGAAGTTTGAGCATTGGGTGATGGGCGACAAGGAAGAAGAATAAGAAGAAGGAGCCGGGGCATCAGGAGGGAAAGGGAGTGAGAGGGAACCCCGGCTCCGACTTCGGAGTATAGAGGCTAATCAGGAGGATGCAACATGATTGATTTCATTGGGCAGGACTTCATAGATTCACGGAATGTCATTGAAAAGCTGGAGGAAATCAATGGTCAGCTTGAGGACACCGATGATCTGGACGAGAGTGAACTTGATGAACTGCTTGAAGATAAGCAAATACTGGAATCCATTGTAGAACAATGTAGCGACGTGCCTGATTGGGAATACGGAGAGACATTGATTCGTAGTGACTACTTCCCAAACTACATTGAGGATTTGTGCAAAGATTGCGGGTGGATCCCGCAGGATTTACCTTGGTGGCTTGAGATTGATTGGGACAAGACAGCTGAGAATTGCAAGATTGACTATATGTCCGTAGATATTTGTGACGAGACATACTACATAAGGGATTGCTGATGAAAGAGATTATCAACGAACTGTATGAGCTTATTCAGAATCCACCAGAGATTCCCGACGAGTGGTGCGAGAAGCTGGGGCACGACATTGCCACTATGCTTAAGCACAGGATGCAGGAGAATAAACCAAGGACAACCGTTGGCCTGTCTGCTATCGGTAAGGGTGACCGCTATCTTTGGTACACTACCAAGGAAGATATTATCCGAGAGCCGCTGCACCCTGCCGCCAGGTTCAAGTTCCTGTTCGGTGATATTATCGAGCTTGTGTATATCGCACTGATTCGTTTGGCCGGACATGAGGTGACGGACGAACAGAAGGAAGTGGAGCTTAATGGATTCAAGGGGCACATTGACTGTCTTGTGGATGGTCGGCTTGTGGACATTAAGAGCGCATCTTCATACAGTTTTAAGAAGTTTGAAGAAGGTACCCTGCATCTGGACGATAAGTTCGGCTACTACGCACAGCTTGCAGCATACTCACAGGCATTGGGCGTGGATCCTGCCGGATGGTTTGTGTGGGACAAGCAGCTCGGACACATGACTTTTTGCGAAGCACGCCCGGAATATCTGCACGATATGTATGAGCGCACCTTGCATGTCAAGAAAGTATTAGAGCAGAAGGAACCGCCAGAGCGGTGTCACAAGCCAGTGCCGGATGGCAAGAGCGGGAATATGAAACTCTGTACCGAATGTAGCTATTGCCCGTTCAAGTTTGAGTGCTGGAAGGATGCTAACGATGGTTATGGTATCAGGACGTTCATCTATTCGACCGGGCCTCGCTACCTTGTTGAGGTAGCCAAACAGCCTAATGTACCA
>RFGN01000045.1 GCA_003696645.1 Gammaproteobacteria bacterium
ATTATTTCCTGCAGACCTGGGAAGATGGCAAGGTCACCCTGCTTTCTGATTCAGGACTGTATCTGGACACCTTCAACAGTCTGGATGAGGCCATGTCTGCCTATACAGAATGGCCGGCACGGCTGCTGAAGGCCGACCCGAACCAGGGCAAGACCCAAACGCCTGAAGACTCGGACCATATGGCGGCCTGAGCCCCTCTCTACAAGGCCTCAGGGCCTGAAACGAAAATCAAAGAATCGATAGATTGTCCGCCCCAGGGTTCGGGCATCCTCCACATGCATGTTTTTCCAGGCGGTATGGCCCTGCACACTCTGCCAGTGGTAGAACACCTTTTTCCAGAGCTTGCCTGTCCGATCGAAATACACGGCTCGCAGCAGACGGCATTCAGGCCCCGAGAGCGTCACCGACAGGCTGGCCTGACCAAATTCACCCTCATTCAATCCGTCGGCGACCAGCGTCAGGTAGCGTTTTCCTGCCATCTTCATGTCACTCCTGGTCTGATAACGTTCCAGTGAAACCTGTCTCGGAACAAGAAAGGCCAGATCCAGCAACCAGGGCGTGGCAGCCACATCATCCGGGGCAGGAGAATGCCAGGAGCCCGTTTTCATGATTGCCACATCCATGGTCTCCCCAATATTCAGTCTTAGACTTGGCGCAGGTTTATCGACATGGAACAACCATTCATGGGCATTCCGTTCCAGGCGCACGGAATAATGCCTGTCCTGTCCCTTAGGACCATGTACCTCCACCTCGAGTTTTGCGCCAAGCACCGTATCAATCGGTTTCAGACAGGCTTTAAGGATGGTGCTTGCAGGGCCCTGCTCATGCTCCCCCGCATGCCCCAGACCATGAACCAAAAGAGATGATGCCACCATCCACAAAATGGCCTGCACCATTCCCTGTCTCCCTATCCCCGCCATAGCGATCTCCATCTCCCTGCTTCCATGCCCTGAGCCTATCACATCCCGGCAGGCGTGTTAAACTGGACGGCCACAACAACCATAAACCGGGAGGAACCCATGAAATCGATATCAAAAATTCTTGCTGCCCTGCTGACAGGACTGTTTCTGCTTTTCAGCAGCGGGATCGGCACAGCCTATGCCGCCGCCCAGAGTGGTCCAACACTTCTTCTGGCCCACGATGACCATGACGAAGAGCGGGGCTGGTCCTCGAGGCAGGAGAGTGAGTCGCATTCTGATGACGACGGACATTCATCCTCACATCATGGCGATCACGGACAGGAGCACGACAATAGTGCCGGCCATAGGCGCCACGACAACACCCTCTACTGGCTCAAGATGATCTCCTATGTGGTTGGGATCGCCATCGGTATCGTGGTCGCCGGGGGCGGTTAATCCCGTTTGGGTCATCCCGGCTTTTCGGGATGACCCAAACCTGTATCAGGCATATTCCCAAATACCAAGGCACTCTCTCTTCCTCAACCTTCATATATCTGAGCCGGACGAGAGCCGGGCATAATCCACATTCTCTGCACATTTCATCCATATTGGGTCCACAGTCCGGATCTATTCTGTCACCGTGTTCAACAAACAAGGAGAGACAAAGATGAAAACACGTTGGATTATTGTTCCATTGCTGGCCGGCTTTCTGGCCAGCAACGCCCTGGCTCAGCCCCCCATGGGTATGTCCAAATCTCATGATCCTGAAAAACGGTTGCAGCATCTGGCCATTGAACTGGGACTGACCGATGCACAACTCGAACAGGTCAGAGCGATCTTCAAGGCGAAACACGACCGGGCCGAAGCGATTCATGATCGCTACGAGACACCTGCCCAGAAGCAGATGCGCAAGGAACTGAAGGCCCTGCATGAAGAAACTCAAACTCAATTGTCCGAGGTCCTGACCTCCGAGCAGATGGCAGTTCTCAAGGCCTTGCGTCCTCATCATCGCCCCCCCAGACATTAAAGTCTGGACTGCAACCAGGTCCCCTTCTTCACCTCCATCCCTGGGTGAAAGGGGACCAGGAAGCGGTTTATAGCCACTGTAAAACCTTTACACGAATAAGATTGAAAAATTCATTGTATTTTGACTTTTATTCGAATATTATTCGAATTTTATTTTCGGTCCGCATCAAGGCACCTGTTTATATGCCCCAGAAACGCCAGTTACGTGAGGAACAAATCATCCAGGCCAGCATTTCGCTGTTCGCGGAAAAAGGCTTCCTGGGAGTCCGCATGTCGGATATCGCCAAAAACTGCGAGATTTCCATGGGAACCATCTACTCCCATTTTGCCGCAAAAGAGGATCTGTTGATGGCCTGTGCCACCACCATCGTGGCTCGCAAGATGACCCTGTTTCGCAGCATCATCGAGTCAGGGATTCCCGTCATGCAGCGAATTGTGACCAGCCTGATTTCCAGCTGGCTGATCTCGCAACATCATCAGGACCTCATCGAGATGGTCCACCTGTCCTTGATGCCCTCCATCTGGAAACGTGCCAAACAGGAACATGTCTCCAAACAGATCATGTTGCACGAGTCCTTTTTTGAACTGGCACAACCACTGATACTGGAAATGCTGTCAAATGAATTCAACAACTACACCCACCTTGACAGGACTGAGCGTGAATCGCTGGCCTTGCAGTTCAATCATGGGGTATGGGGCCTTTGTGTGGGACTGAACAGCACTGCCCAATCCGGCATGGCAGCAGCTTATTCCAGGGAGCCAGAGGCATGCAGTTATCATCTTTTTTCCACCAACGTCATCCATTTCCTTCAGGGATACGGCTGGAAGGAAAAGGACCCACAGGCCTTTTTTGACCGCTGCCGGGAAAAGGCCACGGTGATACTCGCGCAGGATCCGTGGTTTGCCTGTCCAGAAACATCAGAACAAGGCACCGTTGCATGATCAAAAAACAGCCCCTTCACCTGTTTGCCTTCCTGTTGCCGATATGGATGAGCGGGTGTGCGCTGGGTCCCAATTTCCAACCCCCTGAACCACCGGAGGGCCCGGCCTATTCCATCAAAAAGACTGTGGAATCGGGTTCCGTAAGGTTGTCGCCACAAGAGAAGGTCTCTCCACAATGGTGGAAGGTCTATCGATCCGAGGAACTCAATCGCCAGATCGATCAGGCCCTGAGCAGGAATCCGGGGCTGTCCTCCCTGAAGGCCACCCTGCTGGCGGCCCAGGAGGATTATGCCGCACAGAGTGGTGACATCCTCTATCCTGATGTCAGTGCGGGTTTGAGCAGTGAAAGGCGCAAACTGTCCGGTGTCACCTTCGGTCAGAGCGGCGGATTCCTCTACACCCTGCATAATGCCAGCGTGACTGTCCTGTATAACATCGACCCGTTCGGTTCGGGCAGACGTTATCTGGAATCGCTACGCGCCAAGGTGGACAACCAGGGATATCAATTCGAGGCCGCCTATCTTTCCTTGGCCGGCAACATCGTCACGACAGTGATCAACCTGGCTGCCCTGCAGGATCAGATCCATGCAACCAAGGAAATCCTCGACAGTGAGAAAAGACAGCTGGAGATTGTTGAACGGCAATACCATCTGGGCGCTGTCACACTGGCCGAGGTTCTGCAACAGAAAACGGCCCTGTCCCAGACCCGGGCACAATTACCTGCACTCCGCAAACAGCTTGAGCAGGTCCGCCACCAGATGGCGGTTCTGATGGGTGTCCCGCCGGAAGCTGAAGACATCGCTACCCTGAGTCTCGAAGACCTGCACCTGCCTGATGCCATACCTGTAAGCCTGCCTTCAGAGTTGGTCCATCAACGACCGGACATCCTCGCCGCCGAGGCCCAGCTCCACCAGGCCACGGCCCTGGTCGGCATGGCCACGGCCAATCTGTATCCTTCCCTGTCCATCAGCGCCGGATATGGCAGACAGGCCATCAACTTCAGTGATCTGCTTTCGGGGGCTGCCAGCAGTGTCTGGAATCTTGGTGGAAGCATCCTGCAACCCCTTTTCAATGGCGGCCAGTTAAAGGCAAAACGTCGACAGGCCCTGGCCGATTTTGACGCGGCACGCTCCCATTATCAACAAACCCTGCTGCAGGCCTTTCAGCAGGTGGCAGATGTTTTGAGCGCCCTGCAGCATGATGTTGAAACACTCAGGATCAGAAAACAGACTGAAGCATTGTCCCTGAAATCGGTTTCCCTGACCGAGAGCCAATTCAGGCTCGGTGCCAGCAGCTATCTGAACCTTCTCAACGCCCAACAGCAATTTCGCAGCAGCCGGATTGCCGTCATTCAGGCCAGGGCAGCATTGCTGGCCGACACTGCGGCATTGTTCCAGGCACTCGGTGGCGGAATGCAACAACGTGATACAGCCTACCGGCCCATTGCTGGTGATGCCAGTTTCACTCATACATGGAAAAAGACTCAAACTTCGGAGAACTCACATGGCCAACCCTAGTATGCGCAAACGGATGATATGGATGTTGCTGGGTGTCGGACTGCTTTTCGGTGCGCTTGTCGGTTATCATCAGTTTGGTCAGTACATGATGAAAAAATACCTTTCGGCCAATGCCGCTCCACCGGCCACGGTCACCGCCATGCCGATCACCTTCCAGACCTGGCAACCTGAAATTCGAGCCGTTGGCAGCCTGCGTGCACAACAAAGTGTCGAGATCAGCCCTCAGATCGCTGGACAGATCAAAAAGGTCTTCGTCCGCTCCGGGCAAAAGGTCAAGAAAGGGACATTATTGATTGAACTCGATCACGATTCGGATGATGCCCGACTGCAGGCCCTGCAGGCCGATGCCAGACTGGCCGAGGTCAATTACAAGAGAAACGAGGCGCAATTGAAGGCCCGGGCGATCAGTCAATCCATTCTGGATGAGAGTCTGGCCACCATGGATCGCACCCAGGCCGCTGTGGCTGAACAAAAGGCCCTGATTGCAAAGAAACGTCTGATTGCCCCCTTTTCCGGTACCCTGGGGATTGTTTCTGTCCATACTGGTCAATACCTGAACCCGGCTCAGGTCATCACGACCCTGCAGAATACTTCATCGCTTTTTGTGGATTTTCATCTTCCCCAGAAATTTCTTGACGGCCTGTCCGTCGGTCAGGGTCTGCAGATTCATACGGATGCATGGCCGAATGAGACCTTCAAGGGACGCATCAGCGCCGTGGATGCCAAGGTCGATGAGAATACTCGCAACCTGCATATCGAAGGACTGCTGGAAAATCCGGAGGATCGCCTGCAGCCAGGAATGTTTGTATCCGTGCGTGTCAATCAGGGCGACCTGACCGCCTATCTGACACTGCCACAGACCGCAATCGGCTATAACGCCTACGGCGCCACCGTGTTTGTGGCCAAATCCGTGCCGGATCAATCGTCGAAAACCCCTGCTCTAACGGCCCAACAGGTGTTTGTAAAGACCGGTGCAACACGAGGAGATCAGGTGGCCATTCTGGATGGCCTGCACGAAGGGGATCTGGTTGTAACCAGTGGGCTGATGAAACTGAAAAACGGCACACCACTGATTATTGACAATCATGTCACACCCGCCAATGACGTTGCTCCCACACCCGAGGAGAAGTAGCCGACGTGAAGAATTATACCGATCTGTTTATACGTCGCCCGGTCCTGGCGACGACCATCAGCCTGCTGATTCTGGTACTTGGCCTGCAGGCCATCTTCAATATGCCTATCCGGCAATATCCGGAAACCCAGAATGCCGTCGTCACCGTCAGCACCGTCTATTTTGGCGCCGATGCCAAGACCGTTGCCGGTTTCATCACGCAACCTCTTGAAGCGGCCATCGCCCAGGCAGAAGGCATCGACTATCTCTCTTCCATCAGTGTCAACAGTGCCTCCACGATCTCGGCAACACTGCGCCTGAACTATGACTCAAATCGAGCCCTGACGGATATCAGCACCAAGGTCAATGCCGTGCTCAACCGTCTGCCCGAAGAGGCACAGGAACCGGTGATCACGGTACAGGTCGGAGAGACCGTGGATTCCATGTACATGGGATTTTTCAGCAAGGACCTGCCCAACAACAATCTGACCGACTACCTGTTGCGTGTGGTCAAGCCTCAACTGGATGGTATCGAAGGCGTACAACGGGCCGAGATCATCGGTGCCCGTGAATTTGCCTTGCGCGCCTGGCTGGACCCTGTCCGAATGGCCGCGCACGGTGTCACTGCCTCGGATGTCTTCGCTGCCCTGGCTGCAAACAACTATCTCACTGCCCTGGGCAAGACCAAGGGTCAGATGGTGAGTGTGGAACTCAATGCCGCCACGGATCTGCATTCTGTTGATGAATTCAAGGCCCTGGTCGTCCGGGAAAAGGATGGCGCCATCGTCAGGCTATCCGATATCGCCAATGTCGTCCTGGGAGCCGAAGACTATAATCTGACGACAGCCTTCGGGGGAGAAAAATCAGTTTTTATCGGTATCAAGGTCGCGCCGGAGGCCAATGTTCTCGACGTCATTCAGCGCGTCAGGGACCGATTCCCGGAGATCCAGGCCCAGATGCCGAATGGACTCACCGGAAAGATCGTCTATGACGGCACCAAATTCATCCGCAGTTCCATCGAAGAGGTCATCAAGACGCTCAGCGAGGCACTGCTGATCGTCACCCTGGTGGTGTTTGCCTTTCTGGGCAGCTGGCGTGCCGTAGTCATCCCTCTGGTCGCCATTCCCCTTTCCCTTGTCGGCGCCTTTTTCATGATGATGTGGCTCGGTTATACCATCAATCTCCTGACCCTGCTGGCCCTGGTTCTGGCCATCGGTCTGGTTGTCGATGATGCGATCATCGTAGTGGAAAACGTCGATCGACATATGCACCATGAAGGAAAATCTCCATTTGAGGCTGCCATCCTGGCAGCACGTGAACTGGGAGGCCCCATCATTGCAATGACCGTTGTGCTGATCGCGGCCTATGTGCCGATCGGCTTCCAGGGGGGGCTGACCGGAGCCCTGTTTACCGAATTCGCATTTACACTGGCCGGTGCCGTCACCATTTCAGCGATCGTCGCCCTGACGTTATCGCCGATGATGACCTCGAAGATGTTTAGCCCCAAGCAGCAGGATAATCGCATGGTGGCCTGGATCGACCGTCGTTTCTCAAGCCTGCATCGGCGCTATCAGAAACGGCTCACCGGCGCCTTGCAGACCTGGCCGGTTCTGGTGGTCATGGGAGGGCTGCTGCTCGGTGTCGTGGTCTACCTGTTTGCGACATCGAAATCGGAGCTGGCCCCACAGGAAGATCAGGGACTGGTCGCTGGGCAGATCATCGGCGCACCCAACGCCACGGCCCAGCAGATGAATACCTATGCCGAACAGATGTTCAAGCTGGCCAAGGAATTGCCGGAATATGACCAGATGTTCCAGTTGACAGGGATCCCCACCACCAACCAGGGAATCGGAGGCGTGATATTCACGCCCTGGGAGCAACGCGAACGCAGTGCCACCGAACTGCAACAGGTTTTGCAACAGAAATGGAACGGCATCGCCGGCGCCAGGGTGGCGGCCTTTCAGTTTCCTTCCCTGCCGGGCGCCGGAGGGCTGCCCCTGCAGTTTGTCATCAAGACCACCGAGGGATTTGACAAGCTGAATCGGGTCGCCAACCAGGTAGTCGCCAGGGCACAGGCCAGCGGCATGTTCTTTTTCATTGACAGTGATCTGAAGATCGACAAACCGCAGACGACATTGAAAGTGGACCGGGAGCTCGTTGCCGATCTGGGCCTGACCCAACAACAGGTCGGTTCCGCCCTGGGAGCGGCCCTTGGTGGAGGCTATGTCAACTATTTCACCATTGACGGACGTTCCTATCGGGTCATGCCTCAGGTCAGTCAGTCATTTCGTCTCAATCCGGAACAGGTTCTGGATTATTATCTGCGCACCCCAGAAGGACAGATGATACCGGCCTCTACCGTAGCCACGCTCACTCACGAAGTGGTACCGGAATCCATCAACCGTTTTCAACAGCTCAATTCGGCTACCATCTCCGGGGTCTTTGCGGGCGGACTGTCCCAGCAGGAGGTTCTGGACTTCATGCAAAAGACTCTCAAGGAAATCGCGCCCAGCGGTTATACCGTTGATTATGCCGGCCAGACCCGCCAGTATGTGCAGGAATCCGGTGGCTTTGTCTACATGATGCTGTTGGCGGTGATCATCGTCTTCCTTGCCCTCTCCATCCAGTTCAACAGTTTTCGTGATCCACTGGTCATCCTGGTCTCCGTGCCCATGGCCATGCTCGGTGCCCTGCTGTTCATCAATCTTGGACTGGCCTCCATCAATATCTACACCCAGGTCGGACTCGTGACCCTGATGGGTCTTATCAGCAAGCACGGTATCCTCATGGTGCAGTTTGCAAATGAATTGCAACGTACAGGAAAGAGCAAATTGGATGCAATCATCGAGGCCTCCGGCGTACGTCTGCGCCCTATCCTGATGACCACTGCGGCCATGGTCCTGGGCGTTCTACCCCTGGTCATGGCGAGCGGGGCCGGCGCCGCCGGCAGATTTTCGATGGGGCTGGTGATCTTTGCCGGCCTGTCCATCGGCACCCTGTTTACCCTGTTTGTGGTTCCGGCGGTCTATATGCTGCTGTCAGCCGATCATGCCAGAGAGCGTGAAGTGTCCAGCAGCAGGGAACTCAGTCTCGACCCCTGAGCCAGGAACAGATCAGGCCTCCCCTGAAACGCCGGCGCCCCTGCGCCAGGCATGGTACTTTTCCAGCCAGTCCAGTATTCTTTGCGGCGCATGGGCACGCTTCCATTCGCCGGCTGCATATTTATTGGCCTCGGCCAGGGTCGGGTAGATATGAATCGTACCGAGGATCTTGTTCAGTCCCAGGCCATGTTTCATCGCCAGGACAAATTCAGCCAGCAGATCACCGGCATGTTCCCCGACGATGGTCACCCCCAGAATACGATCCTTCCC